>NZ_JAUBQH010000078.1:0-26262 GCF_036701145.1 Microcoleus sp. Pol17C6 | reverse complement strand
TACCCTATATTTTTCTAGGCGATTTGTCTAGGATTGCCGGACTGTATGATTTTCAGGCAACCTGTCACCCCGTCAGGCTTGTAACTGATTGTCAGACTTTTGATTTTCCCAAGCTAGAGATGTATGGATTTTTTTATAAAAACTCGTAATTAATACCAAATTAATCAGGATTAGTGAAGCCCAATATTTTGGCAACTGATTTAGGATTACTATATTCTAACTGGGGTAGCTAACCAGAATTTCGTATAACAACGCACTTAGGGCTTCACAAACATCAATATTTCTCTCTTTTCTCTTTCTCTGCGCCAAGAGCGCCCTCTGCAGTTCGTTGAAAAAAATCTACTTTATTTCAAGCAATAGGATGGCTATAGGCGATCGCACCCACCCTACAAATCAAAACTCTCTTCACCAATACTTCCCAGTTCCCCGCTACCCAGAAACTCTTCCTCCTCTACTTCTTCACTCCCCGACTCGAAACTTTCCACCACAAACGGCAAACCAGCCGCCATCAAACCCCGTTGAATCAGTTCCGGCGTTTCCTCAAACAAAACAAATAGCGGATGAACAGCCTCAGCTTCATCGCTGTAAATATGTCTGTAGCGCTGCGGCATCACCCATTCGTAACCTTTATCCAGCCAAACTTGAGACTGCCGCCAGCGGCCGAGCAACTCAGAAAACTCTTCGCCCGGACGATGAATGAAAATCAAAATTTCCACTCCAATTTTAACTTTCCATTCAGGATCGCACATCAAAATCGCCAAATCGCAGGGCAAACAAACTGCCTGTCCGGGCGATATGCTAGTGCCGCTGCTTCCGGCATACGAAACCCCGTCCCGCAAGCGCGCAATTGGCAAAGGAATTGTGATTAAACTCTCATGGGCGCGGCGAATACTCGGAATCATTTCCATGTAAACCCGATATTTTTTCAGCAGGGCGATCGCGGCCGAAGATTCGCTGTACTCTGCTAGTAAAGTTTCGTAATGTGATTGTTTAACAGACATTTTCAAACCAAAGAATAAGTAATTACTAATTGCTGCTAATTGCTAATCGATCGCTTCTCGTTACCAGGAAGACCCCATTGGTGACAACTTAAGCTCAAGTTCCCCCCTTCGGAGAACTTGAGCTTGCCTCCAGGCCTTGCTGTGTAACGCGAACAGCGATTGAAGCTTTTATGGCTCTGGGCTACCAATGTCTGGAGAATGCTTACAGCCTTTTTATTTACAAGGTTTGAGCCATTTGCAGTCTCAAGATTAAGCCCGATACGATGCCTCTTTCTCATTTTATGCCGCTCGCCTGAACTTCATCTGAGCCAAAAAGGTAATTTGGTCTGTAAGGTGTGACTCTGGGAGCAGCAGGGGAAAACGACGTATTATAAATCCAGATCATATTCGCCATCGGAATGTACCAGTTCGCCTCAACTGAAGTGATCGCAGCCAGATTGCAAAAATTGCTCTCTCCCCTAGTCTATTCAAGAATCGAGCCTCTCTTCAGACCTGAGAGTCTCAATTTCCCAAGCTCAAGAGCGCGATGCGGCAATCTTCAATCCCATAAAATTGATTATAAGTCAACATAAAACCTAAATTTTTACAAAAATCGACTAATTTTAAAGACTTGTTAAAGCAATGAGGGGTTGTACCCCCCAGAAGTTAGAGTCAGATCAGATATTTATAGATGCACCCTGATGGCTTTCCCGTTCCACAAGAGCGGGATTTTTATTATTGGAAAGCCGGAGCGTTAATTTTCACAATACCTACGACAGATAAAATGACGTGGGGATGCCAAGATTAAAGATATAGCAGAGCTAAAGCTCAAACTAGGGCGCCGATCGCTCAAACCTCACCCCTAACTCTGCGAAATAACCCAAAGGCGGTAGCATAGTTTGGGAAACGGCATCAACTGAAGATGAACTTAGCGCCAGCAACAGTCCTGCAACAGGGCAAATACAAAATTAACGCGACTTTAGGGATAGGAGGGTTCGGCATCACTTACCGAGCTATCCACACCCATTTAAACCAAACCGTCGTACTCAAAACCCTCAACGAAAGTCTGCGCCAACACCCAGAATCTGCCCAATTTCAGCAGCAGTTTATTGCCGAAGCCCAACGCCGCTCGCGGTGTCAGCATCCCAACATAGTCAGGGTAATTGACTTTTTTGAAGAAGCCGGACAGTCTTTTATTGCAATGGACTACATTCCGGGCCAAACTCTCGCCCAAATAGTCGAAACCGATCAGCCGCTGCCAGAACCCCAGGCCCTGCACTATATTCGGCAAATAGCCTCAGCCGTAAGTACAGTTCACCACAGCGGATTGCTGCACGGAGATATCAAGCCAGAAAATATTATCCGGCGAGCCGATTCTCACGTAGTAATGTTAATAGATTTCGGAATTCCCCGCGGCTTTACCGCCGGCACCAAACAAACCCACACTAACTTGCTCTCCCCCGGGTACGCGCCGATCGAACAATACCTCTATGACGGTAAATGTACACCGGCCACTGACATCTACGCGATCGCAGCCACCCTCTACTACTTACTCTCCGGCGTGGCGCCCGTAGCAGCACCCCTGCGCGATCGCATTCCCTTGACTGAGTTACGGCAATTTCAGCCCAACCTCAGCCCAGGAATCGAGCGAGCCATCCTTCAGGGACTCGAAATCGACCCCCAAAACCGCCCTCAGACAGTCGAAAATTGGCTCACCATGCTGCAAGAAACAGAGCGAGTATCAGTAAAAAGAAAAGGCAAGCAAAGTCTAAGATTGCCCGCACCTCCCCCGCCGCAGTTGACTTTTCTGGCGTTTGTGGTAACGGCTGCAATTGCAGGCTGGATGGGTTTTGACCTAGCATGGCACTACAACAGCACCAGTCTCAGCAATCGCCCCAAAATTGAATCCTTCCCATCTCTGGAAGATTTGCTCAAATCCCGCGATTTGTCAGGGCCGATGTTCGGGCAGCCGTCTGTCGAAAGCAGCCCTCTCTATCCGATCGAACTCAACAAGCGCCCCAAACCCCCCTTAGACAGCACCAACATTCCCGAACAGATCGAAGATCCCTCAGAAACTAGCGCCGTACCTTCTGAGTCTCCAAGCCAGGAAACTCCCGCCCCAGAACCCGAACCGGAACCTGAGCCATCGCCGACGCCCGAACTCGCACAGGAGCCTTCTGAGTCCCCCATTCCAGAGCCTCAAACCGAAATCGAGCCAGATCCCCAACCAGAAGCCGCACCAGTACCAGAAGTTGCGCCCCTGCCTGCAGAACCGCCCGTCGCGCCCGCCCCGCCTGCCCCTGAGAGTGCTAGCGCTGAAACCCTGCCGCCGTCGGAATCCCCGTCGCCAGTAATAGCGTCGCCGATCGAGCGATCGCCTGATCCTGCGATACCAAATCCCAGTGGCAACAATTCAGATAGTTCGATCGCACCTGATTCACCACCGCCTGTGGCAGATCCCACGATACCTTTTCCCGAACCTGCGACAAATTAGTATGGTTTTTGTTGGTTCAAAGTGCGGACAAATACTTGGTTTTATGAGTCAGCAAATATCTGCTCATTAGTTTAGATAATAAGGCCCTACCTAGCCAACGACTATCTTCCAAAAACTTCCGTCGAAGCTGAAAATCCCAACAGTCGCCCTCTGAGTTTATCGAATATTTCCTATTCCCTCTGCAATCCAAATGCCCGCCAAAAAATGCAGGACTGTTTTCTATTTGGATTTAAATTATGTTAGAATATGTGCGTGGCGCTGAGGTGGTGTGATGTCGCGTATTAATACTGCCAAGCTGCAAACATTTTGGTACAAAGCAACCCCAACCTCGAATTTGAGCCAGTGTAAGCGACGCTTTAGGGCTACGCCGTGGCGCGTTAGACTGTTCTAAATCTCAAGAATCCCATCTCCGACACTCGGGGTGGGAGTGTCAATTCCCCCAAAATTCCTTCCTTTGGGAGCAAGCATCATCGGGGACAAGCAAGTTATAATTTGTTGCGGAAGCGCACAGAGATTTTTTGTCAGGAACTCAGGGCTAAAGCCACTGAGCTTGTAAGAAATTACAAGCTGTTCTGACCAGACCCCTCTCAGGAGGAGACGTTATTCAGGTCACGACACCGGAGAGTGCGACGCCAGTTTTCCGCTCTGTCATCTGCAATTAAACAGTTTTAAAGTCACTGAAACAGTGTTGCAGGTCTAACAAGCCTTTATAACCAGGTCGAGGCGAACATTACCCCGCAAGGGAGGAAGGAGACAACTGTATCTCCATTGGAGGGGCAACCATACCCCTCTAACCCCGCAAGGGGATTCAAGGCGGTTGAAACCGCCGAGTCGTTTTCCTCTCAGGTCTAAAGACTCTGAGTTTCCCACTTACCGAATATTTTTTATGAGTAAACCCCCAGTTCATGCTTTTTTTGTAGGCAGAGCACTTGCCGAAGCACTGTACGAGCAATTAGAAAGCGCGGCCACCAACGCTTTCTCTGAACTCGGCAAATTTGACGCAGAACAAAGAGAACGCCTGCGGCAGTTCACCGATCGAGTTGTGGAACGGGCAAATCGAGCTTCGGATGAGGCGATGCAGACCAGAACTGGCACTGCAAGCACCACCACCATTCAAGACATCCATCCTGCAGATTTGCAAGCGACTATTGACGAGCTGCGCGCCGAAGTAGCTCTGGTGCGCTCGGAATTGCAGCGCTACCGCAGCAGTTTGCCCTAGCGCTCAATTTCGATCACAACTATTATTTACTACGTGAGCGCATTGCTTTGCGCTCCTGCGCTCCTACTTTCAATCAAAGCAACAACATAAAATAAGCAATTTGGGAACCCAAGTGTCTGCTCTCCTTGATGACTCTGTTAATCGCCAGCGCTCCCCCAAGCCCACTGGCGAAGCCGATGAGCCAAAAACTGCTAGTAAATCCTACAAAAGTAAAGCTTATCGCTGGAACCGCGAAAAATATTCCCGGAAGCGGCGCTTCTTCGACATTTGGGCCTTTGTTTTGCTCTGGCTGGCTTCCCTCTGGCTCGACAGCAAAAATTGGAGCTACTGGGGAGGCGTGACTGAAGAAAAGAAAGTTGCCAGACGCCGCTTTCAAGCTATCTGGGTTCGAGAAACACTCTTGGATTTGGGGCCAACTTTCATTAAAGTTGGGCAGTTATTTTCCACCCGCGCTGATTTGTTCCCGGCAGAGTTTGTCGAGGAACTTTCTAAGCTGCAAGATAAAGTGCCTGCTTTCAGCTACGAGCAGTTAGAGGTAATTGTCGAGCAAGATTTGGGCAAGACTGTTCAAGAACTCTACCGCAGCTTTGACCCGGTGCCCCTGGCGGCTGCAAGTCTGGGTCAGGTACACAAAGCTCAACTGCATTCGGGCCCGGAAGTGGTGGTTAAGGTGCAGCGACCGGGACTGCGGAAGCTGTTCGAGATCGATTTGCAAATTCTTAAGGGAATTGCCCGTTACTTTCAAAACCATCCTAAGTGGGGCCGCGGCCGAGATTGGATGGGGATTTATGAGGAATGCTGTCGCATTCTGTGGCTGGAAATTGACTATCTCCATGAAGGCCGCAATGCTGATACTTTTCGCCGCAATTTTAGCAACTGTGACTGGGTGCGGGTGCCGAGGGTTTATTGGCGGTACGCGGCTCCGCGAGTACTGACTTTGGAATACCTGCCAGGGATTAAAATCAGCCACTACGAAGCTTTGGAAGCTGCCGGTATCGATCGTAAATTAATCGCTCAGTTGGGGGCAAAAGCTTATTTGCGCCAGTTGCTCAACGACGGCTTTTTCCACGCTGACCCACACCCCGGCAACATCGCTGTTAGTGCTGACGGTTGTCTGATTTTCTACGATTTTGGCATGATGGGGCAAATCCAGTCGAACGTCCGCGAAGGACTGATGGAGACGCTCTACGGCATTGCTTCCAAGGATGGACAGCGAATTATGGATTCTCTGATCAATTTGGGAGCTTTGGTGCCTACGGGTGATATGAGTCCGGTGCGCCGCAGCATCCAGTATATGCTGGATAACTTCATGGACAAGCCTTTTGAAAATCAGTCTGTGAGCGCGATTACCGACGACCTTTACGATATTGCCTACAACCAACCTTTTCGCTTCCCAGCTACTTTTACTTTTGTAATGCGAGCTTTTTCCACAATCGAAGGGGTGGGCCGCGGTTTAGATCCCGAGTTCAACTTTATGGAGGTGGCACAACCTTTTGCCATGCAGCTTATGACTAATGGAAATGGCCATGATACAAGTAGCAGCATTTTTAACGAAATCGGTCGTCAGGCGGCTCAGGTGAGTTCGAGTGCTTTGGGTTTGCCCCGCCGGATTGAGGAGACTATTGATAAACTCGAACAGGGAGATTTGCGGATTCGCGTCCGTTCTGCAGAAACAGAGCGCTTGCTCCGTCGCATGAGCAGCGCTCAAATGGGCACGAATTATGCTTTGCTGATGAGTGCTTTTACTTTGTCGGCGACAATTTTGTTTGTCAGCAATCAAGTCTGGCCTGCTGTCGCTGTGGCAGTGCTGGCGGCGGGTGCAGGGTTTGCTATGCTGCGTTTGTTCAAGCGGATCGATCGTTTAGACAGGATGTCATAATTGTGCAATTTGCGATTTGAAATTTCAGGTTTGAAATTTCTCGCCAGCCCAAATTTGACATCGAATGTTAAGTTTTGGCTGGCTGAACACAGATTGCTGAAATTTACAACACTTACGCGCTTTGAGACTAAAAACCCGGTTGCTGCCTAGATTTCTCGCCAGCAAAACCTCTAATTTTGGGTAGAAATCCAGTTTTTTTTGGCAGGTGCTGCTTAATTTACTAGATTTACGGAAATTTTAAGATGGGATTACCATCATACGATCTACAATATGAGGTCAAGGAAGTGCAATTTTTCCAAAACTCGCGATCGCGGGCTGCAGAATTTCAAGTCCGTTCGGGATTTAAGTTTTGGAATAAAAAATCGCACCCCATTAAATCAAGCTTTCAAGTTCGATGAGTCCAATCACCCAATCTATGAAACGCTCTTTCGCAGGTAAGACAGACACAGGGCTAGTTCGTTCCGTAAATCAGGATTCGTACTACATAGACTCTGACGGGCGATTTTTCATAGTGGCCGATGGAATGGGAGGACACGCCGGAGGTCAAGAAGCCAGCCGGATTGCGACTCAGGCGATTCAATCTTATTTGCTCGAACATTGGGAAGGGCCAGAGGATTCTCCGCTGTTGTTGGAAAAGGCTTTTTTAATTGCCAATCAAGCAATTTTGACGGATCAGCTCGACCACCCGGAGCGTGCTGATATGGGAACTACGGCTGTGGTTCTAATGTTTAGGGATGAGGGCCGACCCTGGTGCGCTAATATCGGTGACTCTCGCTTGTATCGGCTACACGGCTCTCGCTTGGAGCAGATTACTGAAGACCAGACTTGGGTGGCTCAGGCTGTCAAAAGAAAGGCTCTAACTCCTGACCAGGCTCGCACTCATCCTTGGCGTCACGTTTTGTCCCAGTGTTTGGGCCGCGATGATTTGCGGGAGATAGATATTTTGCCGGTGGACGTGCAGCCTGGGGATCGCCTGCTACTCTGCAGCGATGGCTTGACTGAAGAACTTTCCGATCCTTTGATTGCTTCGCCTCTGAAGTCGATTCGCGCCTGCGAGGGCGCTGCAAATGCTTTAATTCAAGCAGCTAAGGATAAAGGTGGACGCGATAATATTACTGTGGTGATCGTGACGCTCGACCTCAAATAATATTTGATCGCCCGATCGCACCCCACTATCTAAAATCTAAAAATCTAAAATCTAAAATCTAAAATTGAATGACCCGCGTTATCGGTTTGATCAGCGGCACGTCGGTGGATGGCATTGATGCTGCTTTGGTGGATGTGGTCGGTTCCCAAACAGACTTGAAAGTGCAATTGGTGGCAGGCAAGACTTTCCCTTATCCTGCTAATTTGCGATCGCAAATTCTCTCGGTTTGCAGTGGTTCAGCTTTGTCAATGGCTGAACTAGCCCAATTAGATGATGCCATTGCCCAAGAATTTGCCACGGCAGCATTGACAATTCAAGCAGAATATGATAAAGCCGAATTAATCGGCTCTCACGGTCAAACCGTCTACCACCGACCTGCTGGCAAAGCCCCCAAAGACAGCGCCGGTGCGTTAATGGGCTACAGCTTACAACTTGGGCGGGGCGCGCTAATTGCGGAATTGACAGGAATTACTACTGTCAGTAACTTTCGCTCTGCAGACATTGCTGCAGGGGGTCAAGGAGCACCCTTAGTGTCCATAGTTGATGCCTGCCTGCTGGCGGAACCCAACATCAGCCTCTGCATCCAAAATCTGGGGGGAATTGGCAATGTTACCTATCTCCCTGCCAGAGGAAAAGGGGAAAACAATGACGAGTCTGAGATTTTCAGTCTGGGGAATGGCATATCGGGCTGGGATACAGGCCCGGCGAATTCCCTGTTAGATTTGGCAGTACAGCACTTCTCAGGCGGCACTAAGACGATCGACGAAGGTGGAGCTTGGGCGGCATCGGGCACTCCCTGTCAAGCTTTAGTCGAGGATTGGCTCGCATCAGAGTTCTTCCGCCAAGCACCGCCGAAATCAACGGGGCGAGAGCTATTTGGTGTAGACTATTTTGACAGGTGTTTGGTCGAGGCCCAAGGTTACAACCTCAGTCCTGCTGACGTGCTGGCTACTCTGACAGAACTGACTGTTGCCTCGATCGTTCACAGTTACCAAACTTTTTTACCGGCTATGCCCGATCGAGTTTTACTATGTGGGGGCGGAAGCCACAATCTCTACTTAAAACGCCGATTGCAATCTCAATTGCATCCAGTGCAAGTGTTGACTACTTCTGAGGCAGGCTTGAATGTAGATTTTAAAGAGGCGATCGCATTCGCGGTTTTAGCCGCATGGCGGGTTCGGGGCATTCCCGGCAATCTGCCTCAAGTTACTGGTGCCCGGACATCGGTACTTTTAGGAGAAATTAACTCTTGTTGGCACAGTTGGGCGTGATAGCATAGAGTCTGAGGGACAACGGCTGTGCGTTGTTGCACCAGCATTGTAGCCAGCAGGAAAAGCATAGGAACAGCACTGTGGCTCACACGTTTTTAATGGAATCTGGCCAATGGACGCTCGAAGGAAGCTGGATTGAGCGCAATGGCGTGCCAATTACGGTTAAAGGCAAAACTTTAGTGAGCTGGAACCGAACAGATTGGTTCAGTATGGTGACAAAGCTCGTATTTCCTGGAGGCGATCGCGAAGAGATTATTTTGCAGTATCGAGGACACCTCAACAGCGATGAACGGCAGTATACTTTTGTACTCCAACACAGCGAACTCGCCCGCGTCGAGGGCGAAGGTTGGATTGCTCCCCAGTCGATCGTCCAGCGTTATTGGGTATTGGGAGACGAACGCCAGCGGCGGACGGGTTTTGATACCCTTCACCGGGTTGATGACAACCGCTACTACCAATCTAGCGGCATCATGTCTGGTCATTACTTGACGAGTACAATGGAGGCGACTCTGGAACGTCAGCCGGAATAACTCTTTCTAGAGTCCACAGTTGCCACTTCTAGGGATTGATGTGAAAACTGAAGGTTTTGCTAGTCGGAGGTCGCGCTCAGATGTCCGACTAGCGCCATTGTTGTCAAACCTCATCCGCTGCAAATAAACACAAATATATTTAATTTGTTAAAAATTTTAAGTGGTTAAAAAATTAACACTTTTTATTAAAAGTTATCTAATTTTCGAGTCGAGGCGCGATAAATTGTCTTTGCGCTCTCCGGTGGTGTCGATCGACAAAATGCTTAGCTCGATTCCGCAATTCGAGTGAAATCCACAAAGAAACTGTCCAATTTTCCTCAAGTCTCTATACAGGTCTTCTACCCTCTGCCTTCGAGTGACGCCCCATCACCCCCAACTCCTTTCCGCCTGAGGGAAGAGAGTAAGAGACGGAGGTCGCCGACTGCGACTCTTGGTTACTCAACGCCTGGGTTAGGTTCTAAACCCCAGTGGTGTTTCAGAAAATGGCGGTACATGGTTTCCCGTAGCATCATTTGCTCGTAAAGCTTGACCAAAAACTCCTGAGCTTGTTCACGGCTCATGTCACTTACCTGTGTTTTGAAGGAACACAGGCTAAATTGCTGTTCCAAAGACAATTCTGCTGGTTGGCTCATGACTTTGACTCCTCTGTAAGTAAAGGTGACTTAAAAGTGAACACCTGGATTAACCAGATTTGTAAGTTGTTTCAGCGATCGACCGTTGGTTTCGGGATGCCCGATGGCCCATATCGCTTGAGTATATATTACAAAAGGTAACAATCATTTGACAAAATTACCCTCTGTCCTAAGAAATAACTTACTTAGGGATAGAGATGGGGAGATGTCTGCAAAAGTTCCTTCCGCAGGCATATACAAGTGTATCTACTTGTCAAGAGAAAAAAGGCTCAGTACGAACCAAAAGAATTGAAGCCGTTTATACCAAATCCGGCGGAGATTCTTTCCGCGATGAGGAGAGCGGAAGAGCGGGAGAGCGGGAGATGAGGAGAGGGGGAGAGGCCCAGAGGGAGAGATTGAAAGATGAGGAGAGCGGGAGAGGGGGAGAGGCCCAGAGGGAGAGATTGAAAGATGAGGAGAGCGGGAGAGGGGGAGATGAGGAGAGCGGAAGAGCGGGAGAGCGGGAGATGAGGAGATTGGGAAAATTTCTATTTCTCTGTTCTCCCTTCTTCCTTCTCCCTTCTTCCGACGAACATCCGTTACATCCGTTACATCCGTTACACAATCCGTTGCCGAACCTTTTTCCTTCTGACTAATTCGAGGGCCCGCCATCCTGGGGTGGAGTGACCGCTCCGGGTCTGAAATTGGGAGCAGCGGGTGCAGGCGAAACAGGAGGAATGCCCTGATTTGCCCCAGAGTTGCTAGGCTGCTGTGGAGCCGGGAGAGGAGATTGAAACTGATTTGGATTGAACTGCTGCTGCCCCGGAGCCGGGAGAGGAGATTGAAACTGATTTGGATTGAACTGTTGCTGCCCCGGAGGCACAGGAGACGGCAGAGGTTGACCGGAATTGCCGATCGCAGGTGCCGCAGGAATGCCCGAATTGGGAAGCGAGGTATTGGGCGATGGGGAGGAAGCCGAACTAGGAAGAGTTGCCAGCGCAACTCGATCGCCCCCTACCTCTCTCAATTTGTCTAAAACCTCCACAACTTTGGCATATCTCGCATTTTGAGGAGCGTACAGCACCATCAACCCCGTAGGATTTTTACTTTGGAAACTCTTTAAAACTCGATCGAGTTGTTGGTAATTAACAGGCAATTGGTCGATATAAGTTTGACCGAAATCGTCAATGCTGACAATCAGCATCTCTCGCATCTGTACTTGTCCTGTCTTCGCTTTAGGCAAATCCACATTAATGGCTTGCTGCCGAGTCAGTTGCAAAGCCGCCAGGAGAAAAAACGTCAGAATGCAAAAGATCACGTCAATTAAAGGCACCAGTTCAATCCGAGCCTCTTCAGCAGGAGTATCTAGATTAATCTTCATCAGTTCTCCTTGGTTCTAGTTATTAGAAGGTGAATCTTCAGCCGGATCGGAACCTTTCAATTTCGGCTCCCGATTCCGTTCTCCCGATTCTTGAGAATTGAGAGAACGCCTGTTCAAACCATCTGCACCAAAAGAAGAATTGCTGTATTCTGCACCGGGTGCTCGACCCTTAGCATTAGCTGCAGGCCAGTATTGCCTGTAAAGCAATTCCAATTCATTTCCAGCTTTGCGAAATATTTTTGCCTGGTTGAACAAAAAAGCTTGAAAGATCCGATAAAACGCCAAGCTAAAAATTGCTACTATCATTCCAGTAGCAGTCGTGATCAGCGCCTCGCTAATCCCCAAAGTTACGCCAGTTGTTGCTGACGTGCCGATGTCGCCCAGACGGATGGAACTGAGCGAGTTAATCAAGCCCAAAACTGTTCCCAGCAAGCCCAGCAAAGGGGCTAGAGCGATCGTAGCTTCTAAGATTTTGTCACCGCGACGCATCGAAGCCAACTCTTCATCGGCTGCTGCTTCGAGTGCGAGTCGAAATAAATCTGGTTCGGGATTGTAGAGCCGCAGAGGTGCAGAAAGAAATCGCCCGATCGGCTGTCGGTTAGCTTGTCTGGCAATCTCGTTAGCCGCCCCCCAATCGCTGCGAGCCGCTTCCAGAATGCGGTTAACTATCTGCTTTTCTTTGCTCAGGAGGCTTGCCCAAAACCACAAGCGCTCGATAATGGTACTCAAAGATAGAATCGATAACAGCAACAGGGGCCACATGGCGGGGCCGCCTTTTTCAAACAGTTCTTGAATATTCACAATATTTTTGCTCCTGCAGTACCCGCTAACTTTTGCTTCTGTTCTACTTTTTTTAACAAATCTAAGGCCATTTAATTTTAGCTATTAATGTACTCAGGACTTACGCACTCGCGACTAAAGAACGCCGGTTTTGCGAAGGGGCATCCGGGTACAACGAAGTATTTTCGTCGAGGAAACCCGGTTTCTGGGTAAGTCTTGGTACTGTTTTCTAGTGCCTACGGGCTATGGGCGGCGACTTCCTCACAATTCCTCTAAGTCTTGACACATATCTTGGAGTGACTGGTGTTGAACGCGGCGGGAAGAACGGCGATATTTTTTAGTTTGCAGCTTGGGTTCGTAATGCTGCGTACCATCCGACTTGGTTTGCTGCTTCAAACTCGATTCGGCGCTACTAGAGTTTTGCTCTTGTTGCTGGCGGACGATCGCCTCTTCGAGAAAATTCAAGTAATACTCGTAGCGCTCCCAAGAGCCCCGCACGACACAGTTAGGCTCGTCTCGGTGCGAACAGTCGCTAAACTGGCAGCTACCCAAAGACAGCCTCTGGCGCGCTTCTGGAAAATATTCCGCTAACTCTGAGGGTTCGCATTCGAGAGCCGGCTGATTAAAGCCCGGAGTATCGGCCAAAAGTCCGCCGCCGGGGAGTTCAAATAGTTCGACGTGGCGAGTGGTATGGCGCCCGCGGCCGAGTTTGCCGGAAACAGCGTTCACTCGTAGATTCAGGGCCGGGATCAGTTGGTTGATCAAGCTGGACTTGCCAACCCCAGAAGGGCCACAAATTACCGTTATTTTCCCTTGCAGGTGGTCTAGAAGCAAGTTCGGCAACGGGCTATGTACGGGGTTTAACGGATGTAACGCCTTGACCGAATTTGGAACTTGGGGGTTGTCCTCATAACTCATCAGAGATGGCTCTATTTCTTCCACTAAGTCATGGGAACAGGGTTCTAACGGAGAAATTTCATTTTTAGCATTAGCGGGGGCTTCCTGAACTCCTGCACCGCTGCGGACGCTAATAAACATTGGTTCGTAGCCCCAGCCTGAAAGTCGATCGCGCCACTGTTGCAACTCTTGGGGCGTGACCAAATCGCATTTGTTCAGGCACAAACTCACCTCTAAACCTGTAGATTCAGCCTTGACTAAAAACCGAGTTAATGATGCGGGATCTAAGTCGGGTTCGGCGAGGGCAAAAACGAGGAGAATGCGATCGGCATTAGCTACAGGCGGGCGGTTGAGTTCTGTTTGGCGCGGGAAGACTTCAGAAATTGCACCCCGGCGGTCAGTCCAGTCCGGTTCGTCTACCACCACGCGATCGCCCACCATCACCTGTTGGCCAATTTTTTTCAGTCGAGTGCGACGAGTGCACAGGAGAACCGGAGAATCAGCGAGGGGAGCCTTTTTCCCGTCAATGGAGACTTCGGGATCTAACCTCACTTGGTAGAAGTTAGCCTGAACAGCAATTACAGTACCCACGATCGAGGCTGAATTCAGGCTCATCCTGCTTCCTTGTCTTCTGGGCGCTGCACTTTCATTGAAAAAAAGCCCGACTCCGGCTCATCCGCGACAAATTGCGTTTCAAGTATCTGGTAGCCTTCCATTTTGAGACTGTCGGGCACTTGTTCGATCGGCTCCCCAGCATCCAGCCACACTTCCAAAACTGCTCCCGGTGCCATTTGCTCCAAGCGCAGTTTAGTGCGGACAAAATTCAGAGGACACGGAGTACCCCGCAGATCGATTTTGGCATCTGGGGATTTGGGATTTTCAATTTTCGATGTTGAATTCATAATGCTTTTTGCAATCTCAAATCCTGAAAGCCGTAGTTTTTTAAACAAGTTGCCTGGAAAC
This sequence comes from Microcoleus sp. Pol17C6, assembly GCF_036701145.1. Lineage (NCBI taxonomy): Bacteria > Bacillati > Cyanobacteriota > Cyanophyceae > Oscillatoriales > Microcoleaceae > Microcoleus > Microcoleus sp. Pol17C6. The sequence continues at coordinate 12,110 of NZ_JAUBQH010000078.1, read as the reverse complement.
TGGAGAATCTAAAATTTTGTGTCCAATTGGACACAGACTATTATTCTTTCTGAAAAAAGTGAGCGCAATTGCGCTCACTTTTTTGAGGGCTGCGGAAACGCAATGCCCAGGAAGCGTCCCACCTGAGATTGTTGTGAGCAATTGCACACAATTTTTTGACCGATACTGAAACAAATTGCCGGGGAATCGTCACACAGGAAAATTTGACACCAATTGGTGTCAAAAATTGCTTATTTCTGAAACAAATTACCCAGAAACCCTTCCAAGCCGCCTTTACCGGTACGATCGCCCTTCAGCTTAGCAAGCTGCATCAGCAATTCCCGTTCCTCAGCCGTCACCTTAGTCGGAATGTCAATAGACACCGTAATCAAATGATCGCCACGACTGACTGGATTTCCCAACCGAGGCACCCCTTTTTTCTCCAAAGTCAGAACAGTATTCGCCTGAGTTCCGCTAGGAATCAACAATTCCGTCGGCCCGTCTACGGTTTCCACTTCCAACCGGCACCCTAAAATTGCTTGCAAATAACTAATTTTCACTTCCGAGCTAACGTTAGTGCCGTCGCGCTTAAATAGCGGGTCTTCATTCACCGCCAAGAACACGTAAAGATCTCCGGGCGGCCCGCCGAGTTTGCCGGCATCCCCTTCATTGGAAACGCGCAAGCGAGTACCGTTGTCAACCCCAGCCGGAATTGTGATTTTCAGCTTTTTCATCACTTCTTTCTGGCCTCGGCCGCCGCAAGTTTCGCACTTATCCTCAATCACTTGCCCGGTGCCGTTGCAAGTAGGGCAAACTGAAACTTGAGTAAAGCTGCCGAAAGGAGTGCGGGTAGCGCGTCGGACTTGACCGCTGCCGGTACAAGTCGAGCAAGTTTGGGGTCTGGTTCCCGGTTTCGCGCCAGTCCCGGTGCAAGTTTCGCAGGTTTCTAAATGCTTGATGCGGAGTTCTTTTTCCCCACCAAACACTGCTTCCCGAAAATCCAGCCGCAAATCGAGGCGCAAATCGTCTCCGCGCACCGGCCCGCTGCGCCTGCGACCTTGCTGTTGTTGGCCGACACCTCCCTGAAAACCCTGAAAGAAGCTTTCAAAAATATCGGCAAAGCTGTCACCAAAGTCTTGGAACCCAGGTGCGCCTGCACCGCTGACGCCTGCTTCACCGAAACGGTCGAAACGGGCGCGAGTTTCGGGTTCTGAGAGTACCTCGTAGGCGCGGTTAATTTCTTTAAACCGCTCCTCGGCACCGGATTCTTTGTTGACATCTGGATGGTACTTGCGAGCTAGGCGGCGGTAAGCACGCTTAATTTCTTCTTTGTCTGCGCTGCGAGAAACGCCTAATATTTCATAGTAATCACCGGCCATAGAGCTGCTTGCCTGGAGGTAAATAACAAAAAGTGTACGAAAAAGAAACGGGCGACCTTTCCTGAAATTACTGATTAAAAATCAAAAATTCTCATTGTTAATTTTTAACTTTTAACTGTTAGCTTTTCAGTTTTAAAGGAAAGGATTCATATCATCAACTTCTGGTTCGGGAACCTTCTGTTTTTGTTTTGACTGTGGATTTGACTGTGGACTGGACTGTGGATTTGGCTGTGGATTTGACTGTCGTTTTGACTGTCGTTCCGGCTTGGGCTCCGACTTTGATTCCGGCTTTGATTCCGGCTTTGGTTCCGGCTTTGGTTCCGGCGGAGCTTGGGGCGCCACCAGCAGCTCTTCTTTCAGCAAAATACTGTCGTCGTCCGCTTTAACCTCTTCTGGTTCTGATGATTCTACTTCTGACATCATCTCGCTTTCTACAACAGATCCTGACGGGGCTGCCCCGCTGCGGGCTTGGTCGTAGACTGCTGTCCCCAGCGAGTATAGCAGTTGCTTGAAAGATTCGATTGCGGGGGTGAGTTCCTCGATTGTGATGTCGGGGTTAGTCATCGCTGCCCGCAAGGCTGATGCGGCTTTTTCCGCTTCGGCCTTGAGCTCGTCACTCAGCAGTTGCGCGTTGGTTTTTAAAGTTACACCACAATTATAGACGAGGGAGTCAGCTTGATTTTTGAGTTCGACGAGTAGAGCGCGCTTGATGTCCTCGTCGGCGTAAAGTTCGGCTTCTTGTCGCATCCGCTCGACTTCGGTTTCGCTCAATCCCCCTGTATTGGAAATTTGGATGCTTTGTTCTTTTCCGGTTCCTTTGTCTTCAGCAGCCACTTTGAGAATCCCGTTGGCATCGATTTCAAAGGTAACTTCGATTTGAGGTACGCCACGGGGGGCTGGGGGAATGCCTTTGAGCAAGAACTTGCCGAGACTTTTATTGTCTTTAACCAATGCCCGCTCGCCTTGGAGCACGTGAATTTCTACCGAGGTTTGCCCGTCTGCCGCCGTGCTGTACATTTGCGATCGACTGGTGGGAATAGTTGTATTGCGCTCGATTACTTTTGTGAACACTCCGCCCAAGGTTTCGAGTCCCAGGGATAGCGGCGTTACATCGAGCAGCAGCAAGTCTTTGACTTCACCACCCAACACCCCGGCTTGAATTGCCGCGCCTACGGCTACAGCTTCGTCGGGATTGACGGATTTATCGGGAGAAACCCCCCCAAAATACTTGCTAATTGCCTTTTGAACTGCCGGAATCCGGGTTGAGCCTCCCACTAAAATAATTCTGTCTATGTCTTTGGGGGTCAAACTTGCGTCTTTGAGGGCTTGAGTCACCGGATCGATCGTCGCTTGCACCAAATGAGCCACCAGTTTTTCAAACTGAGCTTTGGAGAGTTCCATTTCCAAATGCTTCGGCCCTTTTTCGTCAGAGGAGATGAAGGGCAAATTGATTGAGGTGGATTCCCGGTTGGAGAGTTCGATTTTCGCTTTTTCGGCAGCTTCTCGGAGGCGCTGCAAGGCCATTTTGTCTTGTGAGAGGTCACTGCCTTCTTGAGTGCGGAAAGCTTCTACCAGCCACTGGACTATGCAGTCGTCAAAGTCATCTCCTCCGAGATGGTTGTTACCGGATGTAGCGTTGACTTCAAAAATTCCGTCTCCCAGTTGCAGGATCGAAACGTCAAAAGTACCGCCACCCAGGTCAAAGACCAAGATTTTCTGTTCTATATTTTGCTTGTCCAGCCCGTAGGAAAGGGCTGCCGCCGTCGGTTCGTTGACGATCCGCAAGACTTCTAGGCCCGCGATCGTACCGGCGTCTTTAGTAGCTTGCCGTTGAGCGTCTGTGAAGTAGGCTGGCACTGTAATCACGGCTTGGGTAACAGTTTGTCCCAAATAAGCTTCAGCATCTTGCTTGAGCTTTTGGAGTACCATTGCCGAGATTTCCTGGGGAGTGTGAACCTTGTTCCGAATTTGGACGTTAACGGTATCGTCTTTGCCTTTTATGCAGGTATAGGGAGTTCTGGCTCGTTCTTCTTCCGTCTCGTCCCACCGCCGTCCGATAAATCGTTTAATACTGTAGACAGTATTTACAGCATTAGTTACAGCTTGCCGCTTGGCCAATTGACCTACTAAGCGATCGCCTGCCTTGCCGAATCCTACTATACTCGGAGTTGTGCGGCCGCCCTCGGAATTGGCGATCACGACGGGTTTACCGCCCTCTAACACAGCTACGCAACTGTTAGTTGTGCCTAAGTCAATTCCAATAATTTTTCCCATAGCGCCTCATAAAACTTTGTGGGATGTTTGGAAACCTCCAACTACAGGTTGGGGGAAGAAAAACGACTCAGCTTGTTTAAACAAGCATCACCCGACCAGATTTGTAGGAAATAAACTTGATTTCCTAAAGCAATATCAAAGACGGGTAAAAACATTTTTCAGAATTTTTGGACAAAGCGCTGACCTGCTTTTAGTCATCTTTAATTCAGAAGTTGGTGAGTCTGCCACCTTGGAACCCCCGAACTCTATTCGGGGGTCACTGACTTTGAGGAATGCAGTAGCTTGTATCCCGATTAACCTTCCGAACTATCGGGATTTTCATCTGAGGCTACCACAGATAGCCCAGCCGCTGCAACTTTCACTTTGGCGTGCCGCAAGACGCGATCGCCCAGAATGTAGCCGCGTTCTAGTTCTTGGATAATTGTTCCTTCCTCGTGTTCGTCAGTTGGCTCGCTCAGCAGAGCTTCGTGGAGGTTGGGGTCAAACTGTTCACCTTCGGGGCGCATCGGAGAAACCCCGATTTGCTTGAGGCCGTCTACCATTTGCTTGTAAACGCTTTGGTAGCTTTTGTGAATGTTCATTTCGCCATCGGTTTGCGGCTTGATGTGCGATCGAGCGCGCTCGAAATTGTCAATTACCGGCAACAGGGGTTTGATCGTGAGACACCTTGCCTGTAAATCTAGCTCTTCTTTTTCCTTTTGGGTACGCCTGCGGAAGTTTTCAAAATCTGCTGCTAGGCGGAGATTTTGATTTTTCAGTTCTTCTAGTTGAGCGGATGCGACTTGCAACTGAGTTTTTAAAGCCTCTTTTTCCTCGGTTACCTGCGCCAGTTCATTCTTCCAAGGCTCCGCCGCGTCTGCAGTCGAACTGTTGGTTGAACTGCTGGTGACGGTAGGCCCCGATGCGTTTGCTGGGGTGCGATCGCCCTGAGCACTTTGATAAGCTCGAGCAAGTTCGAGCTCCCAATCCGCCGATTCGTTCGAGTTTCCTGATGCCGCCGGATTTTCGCTTGCCATTGGCGAACCCTCTGGGGTGGTTTCCCCAGTTGAGTTAGGATCTTGATCTTGCTGTTTTTCCTCGTCAATCATAAAAGCTGCGCGACAGAACCCTATCAATTCTAGCAGATACAGTTAACCCGGTAAATCTAGAGGACTCGAATTTACTGTGTATGGCACAATGTGAAAAGAGGAAAACTCGCCAGCTCTGGAGACATTGCTCAAAGCTTTCCATAAAATATTCAAAGGCCCGTTTAGATATTTACGTATAATATGACAGCAATGAGGGCAACCCAACTTTTTTCGGGTTCTCATTTTTAATTAAAGCGATCGCATTTACAACAATTTTTATAAGTATATTTTTCTGTTACATCTACTACAATGTTTCCCACCTATAAGGCTTGATGTTTCAAGCTTTACTTAAAACGATAGTGACTTAAAGTTATCATCTGTCAGGCTGTTTTAGTCGCAAGCTGAGGCTGGCATTTTTTACGATTTGCTGAGTTTCCCAAGTATGGAGAAAAAGGAATTTGTATTGAGTGACTAAGTAGTTAGCTGTGTGCTTGTGTAACTCAAATACTAGGTTGTTAATTTTGATGCAAATTGGGGCTGTTTTTTTTCGGATTCAATAGCGCCGAAGTCGCTTGAAGTCTCGAATTTTTGCCAGCCAAATGAGAGAAATTAGTTTGTCTCGCTGAGGTGATCATGTGTAAATACGGTTGATATCTAATTTGCCTCTTCCCAAGATTTTTGAACCGTCAAGCTTACGTCACAAAGGTTTGGACACCAGGGTATAATCAAAGTAATATTTACTGACCCAAAACTAGAGTTGCTCAAAATTTGCCCTGGGGGCTCATGCAGCCGACGATCGGGCAGTGACCGATCGCAGATAATTAATCAAAATATATTTCAAAAGGGCGATCGAGGCTTTCGTAACAGCTATCATCACAGAACATAGCTCATCTTTAATTTAGTAAAGCTAACCGCGCCACCACGGGCGCTGTAATTTGAGCAAACAATTTGGGAAAATAGAATTAGCCTGGGAGGGGGACACACCCCGCCCCGCTTTTCTCTCCCGGTACGGGGAACCCCCAAGTGATGTGCCCTGACGCTATAACGAGAGTATCCCGCAAGTTAATCAGGTAAGTAAGCAACTTAGCACTCAATGAACAAGATTTGATTGCTAGCACCGGCAAATCCCTCCAACATCTCGTCAATTTGTGGACGAAGCTTAGAAGGGACTGCGAGCTTACACTTGAGAGATAGGGATTGAGCAAGAAAATGATAGCTGATCCATAAGCAAAGAATATGGGAGTTAAAACCCCGCCTTGGTTTTCCTCTCAGCACTCTTTGTGACTGAGTTTCCCACCTATTGAGTGTTTTTTATGACTAGCACATCCCCGCTTCGCTCCTCCACATCGATAGTTGCTCTGAGCCAATTTACTCCGGCTATCACCAAGATGATTCAGTCGGGTTACGTCAACGGCGAGCAAGTGAAGCAAGCTCAAATTGAAAGCCAGAAGTCGGGCAAGCGTTTGACGGAGGTATTAGAAGCACTTACCGGGCAGCCGTTACCCCCAGAATTGCTGCGACTTTACAAGAAGCAGCAGATGTTTGAACGGAAGATAGTCTACGGCGTTGAAGCATTTGACCCCGAGATGAGCGAAATGTCTAACGAGCAACTCGGAGTGATGCTCGATGCGTTGAAGATTTCGATCGACATTTGTCACCAAGGTCGGTTTTTACCCGTAGCGAAGACTGAAACTGAGCCGGCGGCAGTTTTAGTGGCAATGGTAGATCCCGACAACCTCAACGCCATAGAAGATTTGCGGCGGATTTTACAGCCTCACGGCTTGGCTTTGCAGCGACGGGTGATTACGCCAGACGACTATCAGGACATAACTTCTGCCTATCAAGACGAACAAGTTAAGAGGGAAGCTAAAAAAGCTGAAATCGAAAAGCAGAGAAAGATGGATTTAGGGGAGGGAGATTTTGGCGAGCTCTCGCTAGAAGAGGAGAGTAGCGACCAAGAAGACCTCGCTAACACATTGGACGATGCTGAGGCGGCTCCCGTAATTAAGGCGGTCAATATCATTTTGGCTAAAGCTTTGTCGGAAAAGGTGTCTGACATCCACGTAGAACCTCAAGAAGAGTTCATGCGGATTCGGATGCGGAAAGACGGGGTGCTGCAAGAGTATTTCCGGTTTCCCAAGCAGGTAGTCGCATCGATTACCGCTCGTTTCAAGATTATTGCCAACCTGGATATTGCCGAACGCCGACAAGCTCAAGACGGGCGCATCCGCCGGGTGTTTGAGGGACGCACGGTGGATTTCCGGGTGAACAGCTTGCCTTCCCGGTACGGCGAAAAAATCGTGCTGCGGATTTTGGACAGTTCCAGCACTCAGTTGGGTTTGGGTTTGTTAATCTCCGACGAAGAAACTCTGGCTTTAGTGCGAGAGAGTGCTAGCCGTCCGTTCGGACTGATTTTGGTGACGGGGCCGACGGGTTCGGGCAAGTCAACTACTCTGTACTCGATTCTGGCAGAACGGAACGATCCGGGGGTTAATATCAGTACGGCGGAAGACCCGATCGAATATGCTTTGCCAGGAATTACCCAATGTCAAGTAATTCGGGAAAAAGACTTGACTTTTTCCAACATTCTGCGGGCATTTTTGCGGCAAGACCCTGACGTGATGCTGGTGGGGGAAACGCGGGACAAGGAAACGGCCAAAACGGCTCTGGAAGCTGCTTTGACTGGACACTTGGTGCTGACGACGCTGCACACCAACGACGCGGCCGGAGCGGTCGCGCGTTTGGCCGAAATGGGCGTAGAACCGTTCATGGTTTCGGCCGCTCTGTTGGGCGTGTTGGCTCAGCGTCTGATGCGGCGCGTTTGCGACAAATGCTGCATTCCTTACCAGCCTACTGCCGCAGAACTCGGCAAGTACGGTCTGTCGGCTTCTCAAGAAATTGATCTGACTATTTACAAAGCCAACACCATACCGGTGGAGGAAAGGAAGGAACTGGCAGAACGCGAGCAACTTTGTCGGAAGTGTGGCGGCCTAGGCTACAAAGGACGGGTAGGGGTTTACGAGTTCCTGAAAAATACTGAGCGGCTTCAAACTCTGATCACTCAAGGAGCTCCCACAGAGCAAATTAAGGAAGCAGCAGTAGAAGAAGGGATGAAAACGCTGTTGGCTTACAGCTTGCAATTGGTGCGGGAAGGCGCGACTACCTTTGAAGAAGTCGAGCGTGTGACGTTTACAGACTCGGGCCTGGAGGCTGAAATGAAAGCCAAACGCAAGCAGGGACTTACCTGCAAAACTTGTCAGGCGGAATTGAAGCCGGAGATGCTGGATTGTCCGTACTGCTTGACGCCACGCTTTTTGGATTGATTCAGCAGTTAACAGTTGACTATTAACTGTTGACTCTTAACTGAGCTAGATTGGTCAATAACTATCAATTTGATCGAGGAGAGGTATCTATGGGTCTGATGATTGAAGACGTACTGGAGTCCCTGGTAGAGCAAGGGGGTTCGGACATACACATCCAAGCGGGCGCGCCTATATTCTTCCGAGTCAGCGGGAAACTAACTCCTCAGACTCAATACGGCGACATTCTGTCTGCTGAGGAAGTGCAGATCCTAATTTTCCAAATGCTCAACAATATGCAGCGCAAGCAGTTGGAAATGGAGTGGGAACTCGACTGCGCTTACGGCGTTCGGGGATTGGCTCGGTTCCGCGTCAATGTCTACCGCGAGCGGGGTGCTTGGGCTGCTTGTATGCGGGCTCTGGCTTCTAAGATTCCTAACGCAGATGCTTTAGGCGTGCCGCAAATTTTGCGGGATCTGACGGAAAGACCCAGGGGTATGCTGTTGGTGACGGGACAAACAGGTTCTGGGAAAACTACTACGATGGCGGCTTTGTTGGATCTGATCAACCGGACGCGGGCAGAACACATTCTAACAGTTGAAGACCCGATCGAATATGTGTTTCCTAATATCAAGAGTTTGTTTCACCAGCGCCAAAAGGGCGAAGATACTAAGAGCTTTGCTAATGCGCTGAGAGCAGCTTTGCGCGAAGATCCTGATGTGATTCTGGTGGGGGAAATGCGCGACTTGGAAACCATCGGTCTGGCAATTTCGGCGGCAGAAACGGGTCACATGGTGATGGGAACGTTGCACACTAATTCTGCGGGTGCAACGATTGATCGGATTTTGGACGTGTTCCCGCCCATTCAACAACCCCAGGTTCGCGCCCAGGTGTCTAACTCTTTGGTGGGAATTTGCAGCCAAAATTTGGTAGTGAAAGTTGGGGGCGGCCGCTGCTGCGCTATGGAAATCATGGTGAATACTCCAGCTATGGCTAACTTGATCCGGGAGGGCAAAACTCCAATGATTTACTCCCAAATCCAAATGGGGGCGAAATTGGGCATGAGGACGATGGAAATGGCCCTCGCTGAACTTTACAAGAGCGGTAAAGTCACTTGGGAAGCGGCAATGGGCAAGGCTTCTAAGGCTGACGAACTCGAACGCTTGATCGGCCCGGCACCCGTTGGTGGCGCCCCGGTAAAAGCTCATTAATTCAGTCAGCAGTCATTAGTCAGAAGTCTGCCGACTGAATTAATGACTGATGAGTCATAAATTTTAATAAATTTTCAGAGGTGAGCTGTGGCTACCAACGTTATCCGCGAAAAACCGAAAGGTGGCTTTGATTTCAGTAAGATTCAGGAGCAAATCGAGTATAACCTTACCAGTCTTACTGTTAAGGATATGGCTATTTTTGCTCGTCAGTTTGCGGCTATGTTTAATGCAGGGGTGGCGATCGTTAGATGCCTTTCCGTGCTGCACGAGCAGTGTTCTAATGCTAAGCTGAAGCGAGCGCTCAGGAGCATGAATGCTGACGTTCAGGAGGGGATAAACTTGGCAGAGGCGATGGCTAAGTTTCCTGATGTTTTTGACCAACTGTTTATCAGTATGGTGGCGGCGGGAGAAGTCGGGGGTGTGCTAGATGAAACCCTAGACCGTCTGGCGGTGATGATGGAAAAAAATCACAAGACGGAGGCTGAAATTAATTCGGCGATGTCTTATCCGAAGACTGTGTTCTTTATTGCGATCGTGATTTTTTTCGCAATGACCATATTCTTGCTACCAACTTTCGCTAAAATATTTAAGGATATTGGTGCAGATTTGCCAGCTTTTACGGTGTTTATGTTGGCAATTAGTGCATTTTGTACCGCTTGGCCTCCGATCCAACAGATAACAGTTATTGGGGTAATTATAGCACTCAAAATTGCCTTCGATATGTACTACAAAACTCCAATAGGTCGCCTACAAATTGATAGGATTGCGATGAAGTTGCCGATTTTTGGAGATTTGATCGAAAAATCTGCGGTGGCTCGGTTTTGCGTGATATTTGGGTCGCTGACGCGATCGGGCGTGCCGATTCTCAATTCTTTGGAAATTGTGCGAGATGTGGCGGGGAATCAGGCGATATCTAATGCGATCGAATATGCGAGACAGGAAATTCAAAGCGGCGGCATGATCAGTATTGCTTTGCAAGAACAAGCTGTTTTTCCGTCTTTGGCCATTCAAATGATGGCAATTGGCGAGGAGACAGGGGAACTTGACAAGATGCTAATGAAAGTTGGCGCTTTCTACGAAACGGAAGTCGAAGAAGCAGTAAAAGGACTTACCAGTATGCTAGAACCTCTGATGATTGTTGTCGTCGGTGGTATCGTAGGTGCGATTTTGCTGTCGATGTATCTGCCGATGTTCGCAGTGTTCCAGAAGCTGTAAAAAAGAGCTAATTAGTTATTAGTTATTAGTTATTAGTTAGTAGCAATTAACGCATAACCAATGACTATTTCAATCGTCCCCAGGCTCTGCCTGGGCAGACTTTTGGAGGAGGTACATCCTCGATTAAAAGGAGAAAACAATTTGGAGGCATAGCCTCCAAATCTTCATTACCAGGGTCTTCCCATTGGTGACAACTTACGAAAATATCACAAAAGTCAAGTAGGATAGGCAGACAGATTTAACTGCTGCCTAATCCTGGTTTTAGGCTCCAGGGTAAACGCATCTTAATTTGAACCCAAAATATGCTACAGTTAAATCCGAATAAATTTCAAGGTAGTTATTGTAGTTTATGGGTGCTATCAATGGCAAAAGGTTTTACTCAAACTTTAGACACCAACAAAAACAAACAGATTCCTGACCTGTGGTGAATATATTAAAGGCCAGTTTTTTAGAAAATTTGACCAATTTGAACGACCCCAGAATAGAAAGAATAAAAAAAGTGGCTCTTCATTAGTTAATATGCTATAGCGTTTTTCACAGCTATGAGGTACACTTGGTAAAGTAAAACTATTTAGAGGAAAATCATCAATGCAACCGTATTCACTAGATTTTAGAAAAAAAATAATAGAAGTGAGAGAACAAGAAAATATCTCAATAAGAAAACTAGCAGAACGTTTTAAGGTAGCTAAGAGCTTTGTTCAAAAATTACTAAAAAAAGCCCAAGAGACAGGAGATATAAGTCCTCTTGCTCAAGGAGGAAGTCCACCCACCAAATTAACAGGGCGAACAATTAGTGAGTTTAGTGGAAATAATAGAAGAGAATAATGATGCAACTTTAAAAGAACTAACGGAAATGCTTGAGTTAAAAACGGGAATAAAAGTAAGTATATCGACCATGGGACGAATTAGCCATCAACTCAATTATACTTTCAAAAAAAAACACTCTATGCGGCTGAGAAAAGAAGCGAACGAGTTCAAAAAGCCCGAGTAGAATTTTGGGAAAAAATCCGGGACATCCGGGCAGACGACCTAATTTTTATAGATGAATCCGGAGTTAATCTAGCAATGGTACGACTATATGGAAGAGCCTTAAAAGGTAAAAGAGCGAGAGGAGAAAAACAACTCAAAAAGGGAACCAATATTTCTTTAATATCGGCTTTATAGAGTACAGAAGTGGTAGCTTCAAGAACTATTTATGGTGCAGTAAATGGAATAACATTTGAAGCATTTATCCTGAGAGAATTAGTTCCTAAACTTTGGCAAGGTGCTTGTGTAGTTATGGATAATGCTAAAATTCATTGCGGAGAAATGGTGAAATAATTTATCGAAGAGGCAGGAGCAAAGTTAATTTATTTATCTCCTTACTCTCCCGAGTTTTCCCCGATAGAAAATTTTTGGTCAAAAGTGAAATCTCTGTTAAGAAAACTTAAAGCCAGAAATTATTTAGACTTAATTGATGCAATTACAGATGCTATGCTACAAGTTACTAAAAAAGATATTCATAACTGGTTTGCTCATTGTTGCTACTGTACCTCATGACTATAGGAAACGCTATATAGCGATCGCAAATGGTTTGTAAACCATCAATTATGTATAATGAGGTAGGTGAATCGTAAGGATTCAGGTCTAAAAACTTGCGGCTCCAACGCTTGTCTGGCAAGGGTTGTAGGGCAAAATAAGGGTTTT
>NZ_JAUBQH010000077.1:0-26909 GCF_036701145.1 Microcoleus sp. Pol17C6 | reverse complement strand
CTTTTCTTGTTTTATTGACCCTACATTAGATTCTTCTGAGTCCTTGTGTCAAGCCTAATTGAGATGCTCTTACCCTGCGACCCGCCTCTCAAGTAGCACCAGGCCCAACCAATCAAAACTTTATTAATAGAGTTTTAGAACTTACCAACATCGAACGCAGCAAATTAGGTTTGTCCCCGCTAACCTTAAATACTCAGTTACTAAATGCGGCGGAAAATCACAGCCAAAACATGGCACTGCAAGACTTCTTTTCGCATACCGGAAAAGATGGTTCGTCATTAGGAAGTAGGATTTCTGCAACGGGCTATCAATTCTCAGCGGCCGCAGAAAACATTGCTGCGGGTTCTTCTACACCCGAACAAGTTGTATCATCTTGGATGAACAGCAGCGGCCACCGGGCTAACATTCTTAACCCGAATCTCAAAGAAATTGGCATCGGTTACTATTTCTTAGCCGACGATACTGGCATAGAAAATTGGAATCACTATTGGACGCAAGTTTTTGCGACTTCTCTTGACGGTAGTGTCAATCCCGCACCAACTCCCACACCAACTCCCACTCCTACTCCTACTACCAACACATTGGTATCGATTACTTCGCCCATACCCAATGCTACAGGGGACGGCAGCCCGACGACAGCACCCAAAAATACAGCCAGTGGCGGCAATTATTTCCTATCAGATAGTGCCGATACTCAAATACCGACAAATGCTGCGGGATTGCCAATTTTTGCCCTTTCCGGCAAAGACAATATCACTGGGGGAGAAGGTGTTGATAGCATTAATGGAATGCAAGGTGCGGATACAATTAATGGCGCAGGCGGCAATGACAGCTTATCGGGCGGCAAAGAGTCGGATTCAATTGAGGGCGGTGTTGGCAATGATTTTATCAGCGGCAATAACGATAACGATCGACTAATCGGATCTGACGGTAACAATACTATTCGCGGCGGCAAAGAAGATGATGTCTTGATTGGCGGTAACGGGCCCGATTTGTTGGCGGGCGATCGCGGGCAAGATATGCTGACGGGCGGCGGCGGAAATGATACGTTTATCCTAGCAGGAGGTTTGTCTGCTGCGGCTACTTTAATTAGTGCGGATGTAATTGTCGATTTTGGGGCTGGGGATAAAATTGGTTTGACGGACGGTATTGGGTTTGCAAACTTGACTTTTGAAGCTGTGAGTTTGCAGTTGGATGGAGGGGCAAGTGTCGCTTCTACGGCGATTAAGTCGGGGAACAATTATTTGGGCATCGTGCAAGGTGTAAGTGAAAGTCAGCTTACATCTTCTGTTTTTGTCAACGCCTAAAAAACAGCATACCCAGATTCCCGACTTCTTGGAGAAGTCAGGAATCTAAAAACGAGAGCGCTTTACGTTTAACTTTGAGAGAATAATCGGGGTGGCTGTTTTGAGAGATTGGTTTTTATACAGTCGTGGACGGAAAAACACGGCGCTACGATCGCCTTCAACTCAACCACAGGCATGGGTACTGAGTTTACGATCGCATTACCGGTGAAAGCCAACTTAATCCCGTCAAGTCAGAGCTTTTTGCAAGCTTCCGTCATACCCTTTGGGTTGACGGCGAGTTCTTGACTGGTTCAGCTTAAAAGTGGGTGGCAAGAGCGATAGATGCTGCATCAGACTGAAGCGAGTCCTTTAGCAGTTTGGTGATTGTATCAGCGTTAGCAGGGCGACTGAAGTAAAACCCTTGACCTTCATCGCAGCCTCGCGCTTGCAGGTAGTCACGCTGCTCCTTGGTTTCAATGCCTTCTGCGGTGATGGTTAACCGCAGACTTTTTGCCAGAGCAATGATGGCATCAGTAATGGTGGCGCTGTCCGGGTTAGACAGTATATCGTTGACAAAGGATCGATCGATCTTGAGCATATTAACCGGAAACCGTTGCAGGTAGTTGAGGGAAGAATAACCTGTGCCAAAGTCGTCTAGGGCGAGGGACACGCCAAGTTCTCGCAGTTGCGTTAAGGTTTTGACCGATCGCTCAATGTCAGTCATCAATGCACTTTCAGTCACTTCCAGTTCTAAATACGCCGCTTCTAGTTCGGTTTCTGCCAAAATTTGGCGAACCATCTCAACCAGATTCGCCTGCTCAAATTGTCGAGCCGACAGATTCACCGAAATCCGCAGGGCTGGCAGCCCTGCCAGTTGCCAGCGACGGTTTTGAGCGCAAGCCGTTCGCAAGATCCATTCACCAATGGGGACGATCTCGCCATTGGCTTCGGCGATCGGAATAAATTTTGCCGGAGAGACCAAACCTTCTGTAGAATGCTGCCAGCGAACCAGCGCCTCCGTTGCTGTCACCCGTCCGCCGTGCAAGTCGATCAGCGGTTGATAGTAAACCAGTAGTTCGTTACGATCCAGCGCTCCGCGCAGGCTATTTTCTAGGGCCAGTCGCTCCTGTAACTGAACGTTCATTTCGGGTGAATAAAACTGATAGTGACTCCGCCCTTGCTGCTTTGCCTGATGAAGTGCGAAGTGAGCTTGCTGAAGAAGTTGCTCTGGAGAATTGGTATTTTCTAAATGGTTCAATGTAATGCCAAGACTGGCGGTGAGGTGGATCGGTTGACCCTCTACAGAGAAAGGTTTTGCTAGCGTACTCAGTAGCAGTTGGGATAGCTTGACCACACTCTCCAGCGAGTGGAATTCGCTGCGAGCGATCGCAAATTCACCGTCGCTCAAACGCGCCAAGACATCTGACCCATCCATGCACTGTACCACCCGTTGGGAAACGGCTCTAATTAGTAAGTCGCATATCCCAGGCTCCAACGCATGGCGCATCCCTGTGAAATCGTCGATACCCAATACCAGCACTGCGACCAAGGGTGAGTGATTTTGAGATCGGGTTTGATTCAGGCGATCGCAGAATAAGTCACGATTTGGCAATCCAGTCAGTTCATCGTAGTGGGTAATGTAATGAATCAATTCATCTAGTTTGTAAAGCGTTTGTGAGGAATTTGCCATCAGCGTACCGACTTCATCAGTAAACTCTGTGGGTAAGTTCGGCAATGTTCTTGTATCGAGGTAGTTTTGTAGAGCCTCCGAGGTTAAGATTACCGGAACCAGGAGGTAGCGTAGCGTAGAAAGCGTTGCTGCCGTACCTGCTAATGTCGCCAGCAGAGCAATCAGCAGAACCCGGACTGATGTCTCTACAGAGTAAGCGTTTGAGGTAAGAAACCAGACCATTAAGGTTAGCAAAGGAACGTGCGTGCCTAAAAATGCAACCACCATAATTTTGGCAGTGTAGCTTTTTTTCAGCCAGGGGAGATGCGCCAAGGATGAGTATAGGTTAAGGTTAGGCTTTGGTTGCATATGACTCGGTTTGAGAATTTAAAGTGGGTAGAGTATCCAGCAGTCTCGTACTAGGTGCGTTCGCTTCAGAAACGGCTTTTTTAACTAAGGAGCGATCGCCTTAGATTTGACCGATATTTTACAAATCTATCGACAATACCGAACCGCGACCGCTTGTGTGATAAAATATCCAAGCGATCGCCAAATAACAAATATATATACTGACCCTAATCGCATTTCTAAAAAACGTCAATGATCCACGTCAAAAATCACCGCAATTGACTTTTTTGACATCTACAAATTCGATAGACCTTCAGCTTTTAGTCTGCTACTAATAACTAATAACTAATAACTAAATTACTAAAAGGGTAACTATGAAAAAAGTAGCGGTGTTTGGCAACGCTGGAGGTGGTAAATCAACTCTCAGCAAGAGATTATCGGAAATCACTGGTTTGCCACTTTACCCCTTGGATAAAATTCAATATCAATCTGGGGGCGCTGAGGTTCCCAATGAAGAATATAAGCAGACCCATGAGAAAATTTTGGCGACTGACCGATGGATTATAGACGGTTTTGGGTGCATGGAAACCCTATGGCTTCGACTCAACGAGGCAGATACTCTGGTTTTTGTCGATCTGCCCCTATACGTGCATTTCTGGTGGGTGACTAAACGGCTGATTACAGGTAAGTTTATACCGCCAGAAGGCTGGCCCCAAAAGAGTCCTATCTTGAAGAGTTCAATTAATAGTTACCGTGTTCTTTGGTTGTGTCACAAGTATTTGACTCCCAGATATCGCGAGTATGTCGATCGCGCTCAAAATACCAAAAGTGTTTATCACATCAGGTCCACTGAAGAGATTTCACAATTTTTTGAATCGATGGTGCAAAAGACTAATCACTAATGACTTGGGAATAGGGAATGGGGAATGGGGCATGGGGCACGATCGGCGAAAGGCATTGTGCTAACAAATCACCTCTCACTAATCACTAATGACTGATGACTACTGACTAATTGATGCTACAGCCGATCGCAAATTCCCTTGAAACTCGCCCAGAATTCGATCGCACTCTTCCTTCTCCAAATTAGTCCAGTGCATCATCAAAGCTAATTTAACAGACTTGCCACTTTTTTCGAGCAAAAAACCCGCCTCCTCCCGGCTTAAATCAGTCAAATCCTGCAACATCCGCACAGCCCGATCGCGCAATTTCTTATTAGTCACCGCCACATCAACCATCCGATTGCCGTAAACCTTCCCCAGCTTCACCATTACCCCAGTCGAAATGATATTTAAAGCCATTTTTGTTACTGTACCCGCTTTCAAGCGCGTCGAACCCGCCACTACCTCCGGGCCAACCAACAACCGAATATCAACATCAGCCTCAAAATTCACTTGTTCGACGGGTACGCAGGCCATAAACACAGTTTTCGCCCCCCGCTGGCGCGCCGCCTGCAAAGCACCAGCGACAAACGGCGTCGTACCTCCAGCCGTAATCCCGACAACCACATCTAAGTTGGTAATGTGACGGTGGGCGATCGCCTCAGCCCCATCTTCAGCCCGATCCTCCAAATCCTCCGAACTCCGCACCAAAGCCCCCGCACCCCCGGCAATTATGCCCTGTACGAGTTCTGGCGGCGTGCAGAAGGTGGGGGGACACTCGGCCGCATCCAGCACCCCCAAACGCCCGGAAGTACCCGCACCGACATAAAACAGGCGACCTCCTTGACGCAGAGACTCGGCTGCAATGTCGATCGCTTGGGCTAACTGTTCGCGGGCACGGGCGATCGCGCTTAAGGTTTGGGCGTCTTCCCGGTTGAACAAGTCCACTAATTCGATCGAACTGAGTTGGTCTAAATTCTCGCTGTTGGTATTCACCTGTTCAGTCAGCAGATGGCCCCGTTCTTCCAAATTCTTCATTTTTTCTCAGTTGTTAATTGTCAGTTGTCGGTCTTCAAGCGAAGTCAAGAGACATACAGACTCCCAGGTTCAGCCTGCAAGCCTGTATCTACAAATGAAGCCCTTGATTGAGTACGCTGGAAGAGATTAAATTTATCCTTCTTCCCTCTTCCTTATTCACATCGAGCCTCGAATCTCAATATCCATCCGTTAGCTCCGCTACAGAATCGGTTCCCGAACCTTCCTTTTACAAAAGTCCTTCGAGTCGGCGGCGAATAGAATCCAGTTCGTTTTGGGAAACCTCAGAATCCAGATCGAGATCCGGCTCCGGCTCCGGCTGCCACTGAGTTTGTGTTACATTGTTTTCTGGCGGAATCTCCAGCGCCCCCGCAGGTATGAGTTCCCAATCATAATCAACACTGTTGCAGAACTCCTTAATTTCCTCCTCGTCGATCGCCTCGACAGTGGGCTCGGGGAAATCCTGAGCTTCCAACATCACGCCAAAGCGGGTGGCGTCGTCTTCTGACTCAAACATCAGAACTTTATTGCGATCGCCGAGTTGAATGGTATGAATTCCCTCATTCTCGGTGCGGGCATTGAAGAGTAAGACGAACACTCGCATAAGTTTTAAAGACCTTCTTAACCACCGTTTTTTTATCTTAGAAGCGATCGGGCAACCGATTTTAAATTTTATATTTTAGATTTTAGATTGACCAGCGATCCTGCACTGGCGCGATCGAAAGGAATTGGGGCATTTGGACGGCTTGGTTTGATATTTGAGATTTTAGATTGACCGCCGATCCTGCACAGCGGGGGAAACCTAGAGGATTTGGGGGAGTTGGAGGACTTGGTTTTAGGTGATCTTGCGTGTTTTGATTAAGTTCGGTAAAGGTTTCTGGAGTCTACCCTGGAGTGGGGGCGTGCCTTCGACCTTCGCTGCGCCCGATCGGCACTTCCGACCTAAATTCTGAGTCTACCAAAGGCAGAAGCCACGCTGGCGAATCACAGAAATTATACCTGTCTAAAATCGGCTGATTCCCTTAATTCCTGAATTCTCTGATTTCTGAGAAACACCCATGACTAACTCCGACGATAACAAAAATCAACTCGCACCCCGTCCCCACCGCCGCTGGTGGCGTCTGCTGCTGCTTAGCGGTACGGGATTGGGTATTCTCGCCTTGGTTGCGGCGGCGGTAGGATACCAGTGGGTGCGGGAAAAGTTAGCTCCTTTGGTGGAAACTGAAGTCAGTCAGTTGCTGAAGCGGCCCGTGCAACTCGGACGTTTGGAGGGATTTTCTCCCACAAGTTTGCGGTTTGGTCGATCGACTTTACCTGCAACTCCTACCGATCCGGATTACGCTTCTACAGAAGCAGTTAAAGTAAAGTTTTCGGTTTTGCAACTGCTGTTCACCCGCAATCTCAAATTAGATATTACCTTAGTTAAAGCCAGCGCTTATATCGAACAGGATGCTAAAGGCCGCTGGGTTAATCTTCCAACGGCGGAGCGGAAATCTCCGGGTTTATTTAAAACTGAAGTTGAAGCAATTCGAGCTGAAAATACCGCCGCAGTTTTGGTGCCGCGTCCCGCAGTCGGACAGACAACTTCGGCTCCTATTTCTGTAAATCTGAAAAATGGCAGTGCTCTATTTCGCGACCAAAACCAGCGCGTTCTCTACGAAGTAAACGGTCAGTTTACTAACAGCGATAATTTTATACTTAAAGCTGATTCTATGTTACCTGCAGCTCAAACTAACCTGCAGTTGCAAGGTCAAAATTTGCCTTTGTCCGACCTCGCTCGCTTGCTGAAACTTTCCGGCATTTCTTTACAAAAAGGTCTTGCCAATGGCAATTTGACCGTGCAAGTGCGAGAGAATAAAGTATCGGGAATTACTGGAACCGCTAGTTTTGCAGGAGTGCAAGCGAGTATTGCTCCCTTGAAACAAATCATACAAAATAGCAGCGGTCAGTTGCGGTTTCAGGGAACTAATGTGATTGTCGATAGTCTGGCGGCTAATTACGGTTTAATTCCGCTGAGAATAGCAGGAACAGTTGCAACTGGAACTAATTTTAATTTGGAGAACGCTAGCTTCAATCTGACAACTAGCGTGCAACCAGTGGCTTTTGCAAGTGTTGTCAGTGCGGTGGAGACAGAGTTAGGACAGAAAGTAGTATTGCCGGTTGCTGTTGCGGGGGAGGTGAAGGCGGATGTCAAGCTAACTGGAACCGTCGATCAACCGGTGGTGACAGGTGCGATCGCCTCGACAAAACCCGCTACGGTCGATCGCCTGCAATTAAACAATATTAGCACTAATTTCAAATTGGAACGCGGGAAAATAGCTAAAACCCCAACTCCCAATTCTCAAGCTTCTATTCCCCCGTTTTCCTCTTTAGCATTGACTTTGAGCGATATCTTGGTAGTGCCGGCGGCGGGTGGTAAAATTGGCGGCAAAGGTCAAGTTGATATTGCTTTAAAAAGTAGCAATTATCCATCTGGTTTGGTGTTTGACTTGCAAGCTGAAAACTTGCCTGCAGATAATCTCGCCCAAATTTACGCTCTCCCAATTCCTGCTACTGTTACAATTGGCAGTGTCTCCGCAAAAGCTCAAATTTTTGGCCCGTTAGACAACATTCAAGCGAGAGTTCAATGGCAAGCACCGCAAGGAACTTTCCCCGCAGCGGGCGAAATTCGAGCCGCAAGGAATTCGGCAGATTTGCAAAATACGGTTGTGAAAATTGGCGACGCTTCTGTTAACGTGGAGGCTGCGCTAAAAGACCGTCAGTGGCAAGCTATCATCGAGGGCGATCGGGTAGCCCTCAACAGTTTGCAGCAAGTTCTGCCAGACCTTAATTTGCCTCCTGAACTAGCGGGTTTGGTCAGCGGAACCGCCGAAGCTGCGGGAACTCTAGACGATTTGAGTTTAAATGCGATCGCTGCGACGGGCAAAGGAACGCTGAATATTGCTGACAGTATTGTTGATGTTAATGGCGAACTAGAATCTGGTCGCTGGCAAGTTTTTGGCAA
Source organism: Microcoleus sp. Pol17C6 (assembly GCF_036701145.1). Lineage (NCBI taxonomy): Bacteria > Bacillati > Cyanobacteriota > Cyanophyceae > Oscillatoriales > Microcoleaceae > Microcoleus > Microcoleus sp. Pol17C6. Next base: position 18,689 of record NZ_JAUBQH010000077.1, on the reverse strand, counting down.
CACGGAAAAAGTTGCTGTCAATCAATTAATTGATATTGGGTTGCCGTTATTAACACGGGAAACGCAAGCCAATCGGGAGAATCTAGAAGCTAAAATCCAAAATCTCAAATCGTTAAACGGGCAGCTAGCAGGTGAATTTCGAGTGGCGGGCAATGTTGACAATTTGACGGCGGGCGGAATCAATGTTAGTGGCAACGGTAGGCTCAATTTTGCCGACAGCAATGTGAATTTAAACGGAGAATTGGTAGCGGGAAACTGGCAAGCAACAGCACAAACCGATCGCACTTCCATCAGCCGCTTGGTAGATTTGACACTGCCGATTTTAGATGTGGCTTCAGCATTCAATCCCGAAAATCAGCAATCGGTTAATCTCAACAATTTAAAATCCAAAATCCAAAACCTCAAATCTATTGACGGACTGCTATCGAGTCAAATTACAGCATCGGGAAGTCTTGACAATTTGACGGGTAGCAGCATCAATGCCAGCGGCAGCGGCAGACTCAATCTTGCCGGCAGCAATGTTAATTTAAAAGGAGAATTGGTAGCGGGAAACTGGCAAGCAACAGCAGAAACAGATCGCACTTCGATCAGCCGCTTAGTAAATTTAGGATTGCCGCTGTTAGATGTTGGCTTAGCTTTCACTGCTGACAATCCCCAAACAGTCGCCAACCTCAACAATCTCAAATCAAAAATCCAAAATCTCCAATCGCTTGACGGACAAATATCCAATCAAATTCAAGCCAGTGGCAGTCTTGATAATTCAACTGCCGCTGACATAGGCGTCAGCAGCAGCGGCAAACTCAATATAGGGGACGGTACTCTTGCTTTTAGAGGTAAATTAGAAGACAGACGCTGGCAAGCTTTCGCCGATGCCGATCGAGTTATTCTCAGCCGCTTAGAACAAACTGTTCGCAATCTCCAACTGTTTCCGCTGACAGCGACTTTACCTAAAGGATTGGACGGCAGAGTTAACGGCGAATTCCAAGCAGCGGGTAGTTTGGATAACTTGACAGCCAAGGGAATTAGTGGTAGCGGAGAGGGAGTGATTGTGGTCGATCGACTCGGGGCGATCGACACTACGGCAAAATTGGAAAACGGCAACTTGCAAGCATTGCTGGAAACAAACGGAATTGCCGTCAGCAATTTAGAACAAACCCTCAAACAAACAGGTTTGCTGACAGCGGATTTACCCCCAGAAATCGACGGAACCCTCGACGGCCAAGTCCGCATTTTGGGAACAGTAGATAATTTAACCGCCAACGGCATCACCGCCAACGGCGACGGACAAATTCGACTCGCCAACGGCGGAGGAATTGTCAATGCTAAAGGCAGCGCCGCATCGGGGAATTGGCGCGCGTCAATCGAGGGCGAGCAAATTGCTCTAAGTCGCTTCCAGCAAGCCTTTGAAGCCCAGCGACAAAGCTTGCAAACCGGAGGTGCAGTCTCTGGTTCCCAAAATCTCCCCCAGCTTGTAGGACTGTTTAACGGCAATATCAATTTATCCGGCCCGATTGGGGCGGGCACGGGGGCACCGCCCCTACAAAATGTTCGCGCCGGTGGCAGTTTCCGCATCTCGGAATTGCCGTTTTTGAAACAACCTTTTGAGGCAGTATTTAATTGGGACGGCAAACGGGTGGAAATTGAGAACGCCAGAACTCCCGGTTTGACAGCAAACGGTTTTGTTAACGTCGAACTCGGAGGTAAAGGAGGGCCCTCAATTTCCAACTTAGATTTGGATGTCAAACTCGCCAACTTTAACCTGGAAGCCTTACCAGCAGAACAACTAGGATTTTTGTCTGCAATTGGGGACAAAAATTCCTCACAGCAAAACCCACCCCTGCGCGGCAATGTCGATTTTACCGGCAGCCTCACCGGAACCCTCGCCGCCCTCAGCTTAGTTGGCGACGTGGAAGTGCGGGATTTAGCAGTAAATCAAATCGCTTTTGACCCGGTACTGGCGGGGACTGTGAATGCGGATGCTGGGAAAAGTGTAGATTTGCGTTTGGCCGGCGCCAGCGACAAAATTGAAGTAGCTTTAAATCAATCTTTTCTGCCGACATCTTTCTTAATTCAACGCGGGGAATCCGTGGCTAGGGGCCAAACCGAGGGAGAAACTTTGCGAGTTAATTTAAGCGATTTTCCCCTCGCTGCTTTGAATCTATCACCCGGTAAAGAGGTCGGTTTGGGGCCGATAACCGGTACGGTTTCGGGACAAGTAAATGTGCCCGGTTGGAAGATGCCGTTAAATCCGGCGACTTTGCAAGCAAGCGGACAAATTGCGATCGCCCAACCGGCGATCGGCTACATTAAAGGTGACAGTTTCCAAGCCGAATTCAGCTACGCTAACGGCAGCGCCACTCTCACAAATGGCATATTCCGCCAAGGCAGCGGTCAATACTTAATTTCCGGCAATGTTCAAACAGGCGCCAACCCGCAATTTGCCGGGAAAGTTAACGTCCAGCAAGGCAATTTGCAGCAGGTTTTAACCGCTTTGCAATATTTTAATTTAGGCGACTTGGCGAGAGGCTTAAAACCTCCTGTTTACGGTGACAGCGGTGACGTGCAAACTGTAGCAGTAGGAGAACCAGAAGCCCCGCTAATTGTACAGTTGCGCCGCTTGGCAGAAATTGAAATACTTTTGCAGCAGCAGCAAGCAGTGGAAACATCAGAAAAATTGCCTCCCTTATCCCAATTGCAAGGCACTTTTGGCGCGGAAATTGCTGTCGCCGGTTCTTTGCAAACGGGCGTGCAAGCTCAATTTAACGTCAAAGGCGATAACTGGCAGTGGGGAAGATATGTCGCTGAAAATTTCAGCATTGAAGGCAGTTTTCAGGACGGCATATTAACTGTTTTACCTTTGGAAATTCGATCGGGCAAAAGTGCGATCGGCTTTTCGGGACAACTCGGGCAAAAAGCTCAATCCGGGCAGTTGCGGGTAGAAAATGTCCCGGTGGAAGAGTTGGCAAAACTCGTGGAATTGCCTTTTGTGGATGTCACGGGAAATTTGAATTTGCGGGCGAATTTGGCCGGCAGTTTGGAAAATCCGCAAGCCACTGGAGAATTGAGTTTGGTTGAGGGTACGCTAAACGGAGAACCGATTAAACAAGCCGACGGCAGTTTCAGTTACAGCAATGCCCGCCTGAATTTTGGCGGCAGCGCTTTGGTAACTCAAACCGAACCGATTGAAGTGCAGGGAAGTTTGCCTTTTGAGTTGCCGTTTGCCGCCGTGAAAGCTGATAGCAATCAAATTGATGTGAGGGCGAATTTGCAAAATGAAGGTTTGGCAATTATTAATGTATTGACTCCGCAAGTTGCTTGGGTCAGCGGCAAGGGACAGGTGCAAATTCGCGTGGGAGGAACGCTGCAAGACCCTGTAGCGCAAGGAATTGCGAATTTTGAAAATGCAACTGTCCGCGCGAGAGCCTTCCCAGAACCGCTGACAGGGCTAACTGGGACGGTGCGCTTTGAGGGCGATCGTATTCGGGTAGAGGGAATTCGGGGACAGTTGAGTCAGGGACAAGTTGTGGCCGCTGGCGTGATTCCGCTGTCTGTGCCCTTCGCCGAGGGCGATGTCGATGCGGATAATCCCCTGGCTGTGAATCTCGACAAGTTGGCAGTGAACCTCAGAGGATTGTACAGCGGCGGCGTTGTTGGTCAAGTACAGGCAAGGGGCACGGCTAGACGCCCGCAGTTGAGCGGTAATATTGAACTCTACGACGGTGAAGTATTTCTTCGGAGTCCCGGCGGCGGCACAACTGAGTTAGCTTCTTCCTCTTCTGCTTCCGATTCTGATTCCACATCTTCGGCTTCCCCTGCGACTGACGTTTCTGCTTCCCCTACAACTGAGGTTTCTCCTTCTCCTGCAACTGCGACTTCCCCTTCCTTTGAAGTTGGATTGAACGATTTGCGGCTGAATTTGGGCCGGGGAATTCGGGTAACGAGTGCGCCGATATTAAGTTTTCAGGCCACTGGGGGCTTGACGGTGAATGGAACTTTAGATGACCTTCGCCCGGAGGGTACGATTCGGTTGACTTCCGGGTCAGTGAATTTGTTTACGACAGAGTTTAGACTCGATCGAGGATACCCGCAGACTGCGATTTTTGTACCAACACAAGGACTCGATCCGACGCTGGATGTGAGATTAGCAACTTCGGTGCAGGAAGTAACGCGGTTCCGCACTCCCGGCACATCTGTAGCCTCTGAAATCGCAGACGAACCGACAAGTTTCGGCAATGTGCGGAGTGTCCGAATTCAAGCGTTAGTGCAGGGAAGGGCTTCTCAGTTGGCGGAAAGTCTGGAGTTGAGGAGTTCTCCGAGTCGATCGGAAACAGAGATTGTAGCGCTGTTGGGCGGCAGTTTCGTGCAGACTTTGGGACAGGGAGATAGTACACTGGCGATCGCAAATTTAGCGGGTGCGGGTTTATTGAACAACCTTCAATCTGCGATTACTAACGCCACAGGATTGAGCGAATTTCGCTTATTTCCCACTCGCATTAGAGGCAACGAAGCACAAACAGCTAGTTCGAGTTCAGGTGCGGGTTCTCTCGGTTTAGGTTTAGAAGTTGGGTTTGACATCACGCGCAATATTTCAGCATCAATCATTCGAGTTCTGTCAGCCAATCAACCGACAGAATTTACTGTGCGGTATCGATTGAGCGATAAAATTTTACTCAGAAGTTCGAGTAATTTTCAAGGAGACAATCGCGTCACTGCCGAATATGAATTGAGGTTTTAGGCATCAGCACAAAGCCAACAGCCAACAATTACCACTTTTTCAGTAATTTGCTATAATAGTTAATAGCAGCAAATTGGTGCTGCTAACCCCGCACACAAGGTTATAGGAGTTAAGTCAAATGGCAAACAAACTCCAAGTTAATACAGAGTCGATCGGCTACAGCGACTTTTACTGGAACCGCTTTAGTCCGAGAGTTGCGACTATCAGCAGCGTCCGCAATGCCAATCATTGGGACGGCGGATTTATCACTTATATTGCATTTCCCACAAAAGTAGAAGCTACAGCAGCAATGAAATATTTGCTCTTGCATCAAAAAGCTGCTGATGTCGATATGCGGAAAGCCAAGCGAATGAAAGCAAAAGGCATTCGGTGGGAACTCAAAATTCGGGGTTTAGCTTTTAATGAAGTTCTGAAGCTTGCGACGATGGATATAACTGGAAAGCTAGTTATGTCGCCTGCTACTACTCAAGCCACAGGCTGATAAAAGCATTCAGATAATAGGTTGGGTTGAGACAACAAAACCCAACCCTTCCAATATTTGTCAATCTCCATCTTCCTCTCTTTCCTCCTCCTCTGTGTCCTCAGCGCCCTCTGCGGTTCATAAAAAAATCCTATAAAATATTATGCGTTTCATCAGCCCCAAAACAGACTTGGCATTCAAAAAAATATTCGCTTCTTCCGAACATCCAGAAATTTTAATCAGCTTCCTAAATGCAATGCTGTATAACGGAGAACCAACAATCCAAGAATTAGAAATCATTGACCCTTATTCAGCAGGAAGCGTTACAGGCTTGAAAGACACTTACCTGGATGTCAAAGCCAAGATTACCGGAAACAAAACCGTGATTGTGGAAATGCAGGTACTCAACGTCGCCGCCTTTGAAAAACGGGTAGTGTACAATGCAGCCAAAACCTATTCTACTCAACTCAAAGCCGGAGAAGGTTATTTAAAGTTAAATCCGGTCATTGCTTTAACCATCACCGACTTTATCTTATTTGAAAACACCGAAAAACTAATCTCTAACTTTGAATTCACAGAAACCGAAGAGAAATTCGTCTATCCCAACTGCGAGTTAAAATTAGTGTTTGTAGAGTTACCGAAATTCAAAAAAGAATTGAATGAACTCGAAACTCTGCCGGAAAAATGGATTTATTTTATGAAAAATGCGCCCTCTTTGGAAGCAGTACCAGAGACATTGGGGTCTATTGAAGAGATTAATACCGCGCTGGGAATTGCCAACAGAGCAAATTTGACCCTAGATGAATTGAATGATGTAGACAAGCGAGAAATGTTTATCCAAGACCAAATAGGGTCTGTGATGAAAGGGATAGAAATTGGTCTACAACAGGGGATTGAAAGGGGTAAAATTGAGGGGGAAATAGGATTAATTATGCGTCTACTGGTGCGGCGGGTGGGTGAGGTTACACAGGAAGTTCAAACTCGCATCCAGGGATTATCTGCGGAACAGTTAGATGATTTGGGAGAGGCTTTGTTGGATTTTAGGAGTCAAGAGGATTTGATTGCCTGGTTGGAGTCGGCGGGATGAACTGATGAGTTAAAAAGAGAGTCGGGGATTTTTGTGGATTTGGTATAATTCTCAATCTCTGCATTCATTTAAACTTTAGTATCTGCGGGAACTTCCCTCTGTACCAGCATCCAGCCTAGCAGCGCTAGACTAACTCCAAGAGCGAGAAATCCTAAATCCCAAGCTAACTCGTTGATACCGGGTTTGACGTGGTGGATTCCCAAAATTTGATGGTCAACAATGCCTTCAACAAAGTCAAACAATCCAGCACCAATTAATATTGAACCGAAAAAAGTTTGAGTTGACAAAGGAACATCTTTGCGCTTCACAGCACTCCACAAACAGAAGATTCCCGCCACTGTTACCAACCAATCTGCAGCGTGAAACAATCCATCTCCGAGGGTATTTAATTCTAAACCGGCAACGGTAGTATCGGTTTTAACGCTGCTAAACATATGGTGCCACTGGAGGAGTTGGTGCAGCACAATGCCGTCAAAAAAGCCGGATTGACCGATACCGAGGAGAATTCCTGCGATAATTAGAGGTCGGCGGTTGTTAGCTGCGGTGGTTGGTGCGTTTGTGCGATCGTCCAATGGAAAACCTCCGATGCTTTAAATGCTGAGCCTGGGTCTGTGAAGGGATTTGCCAGTACATTTTGTAGTTTTGCTGGGGAGGAGGGGCGATCGCATCATCCGCGAGAGAGATTTCTGGATACTCTTGATGCTTAATGCCAACTACAAATCTAGTTTATAATTTGATTAACTATTCATCAACAGTCATATTCTCAAACAAAATAGGTTGAATTCGCCTCAAAACTTCCTCAATTATATCTGAGCGGCATTGACTAATAAAAATTGCCTGCCTTGCGCGATAATCTTGCATAACGGAGTTGATCCGTCCTAATTACACCTGTTATCGCTTCACCTTCTGGAATGGGAACATAAAACGGATTTTTGCGTTGTGTGTTGCTGATGGGACAAACAAACACAAACCCCATTTTTCGGTTAAATTTAGTTTGACTCACAACCAGTGCAGGCCTAGTCCCCATTTGTTCGTGTCCTGATTGAGGGTCAAAATTGAGGCGAATAAAATGACCTCGTTCGGGGATATAGTTTACCAAAATTCCTCTCCTTCTGGTTTTCCCCAAGAGACTTCTTCGCTAGATTCTATTTCGCCTGCCAATAATTCATCTAGGGTATACTTTGATATTTTATTATTTACAGGATCTATGACCAGTTTCCCATTTTCTATGCTGCAAATTACTGAATCTTCGGCTTTAAGGTTGAGAAACTTTACTATGTAGTCTGGTATTGGCAAAGCCAAGGAATTACCTAATTTGCTGATGTGTATTTTAGCTGTCATACAGTTGCGATGTTAACACTCAGGTTGATTTATTGTAACACAATATTGTTCAGTTAAAAAAGTAATTATTCGATCGCGCACCTCAGCTAATTGAGAACTGAGCAAACTCTCGGCGATTACTTTCCCGAAGCGCAATGACAGGCTTAGCTAAGTGAACCGTATTGAGATATAATGTAGTTTGAACACAACACCAATCATTGTCCTATGAAAACCATAGACAAAAGTCAATTAACCGCTCAATTACTAGAACTTTTGCGACTTGTCGAGCTGGAAGGCGAAGATATTTTAGTGATGGATGGGACTAAACCAGTTGTGATAATTTCTCAGTATGAAAAGTCTCTTTCAACTGAAGAATTATTTAAGGATATGCGGGGGAAAGTAAAATATTTTGAAGATTTAACTACGCCAACAACTGAAGAATGGCAGGAAGTATGACAGTTGTCCTTGATACCTGCGCTCTCATCTGGTGGAGTTTAGATCCAGAGAAACTTTCTCAATCGGCAAAAGATGCTTGTCAGCAGATGGAACAAGAAAGAAATGGTTTAGTTCCATCAACGGCAATCTGGGAAATAGCTATCAAGATCAAAAATCATAAGTTAGATTTAGGAGTAAGTATTGATGACTATATCGCTACTTTAAAAAAGTCTAATGTTATTCGGATCGTTCCAATTGATGAGGACATTTGGCTAGAAAGTGTCAAATTAGAATGGGAACACCGAGATCCAGCAGATAGAGTGGTTGTAGCAGTTGCCAAAAGAAGTCAAGCTGCTATTATTACAGCCGCTCAAAAAATAGCTAGTTTCTACTCTTTAGTAATTTGGTAAATCGAATGTGCCAGGTATCGGAAACGTAGAACTGGCGTGGTTTCGTGGTTTTTGCCTTTGTAATAAATCTTTATGAAAACCTGAAACGCTTAGATGTTACAGTCTACAAGTCTCGACGCAAAAGAAGACAACCCCACGCTTCATAATCTCTTTTACTCAACCCTTCCCCTTCTATCCATCTCTCGTGCAAATTATACACCCACCCCACCTCCGCATTCCACTCATACACCATCGCCCTTGCTGGGAGGTGCCCCCCTGGTGCATGGGTGTAAAATTTTAGCTCGTTGTAGTACAACCATCTCTTATTCACCCAACCTACCCGCCCCCGCCAACCTACCCGATCGCCAAAAGCTTCCCAAATTTCCTCATCATATTCCCTGATTCCCCCCAGACTTTCATAGATGCGTTTCTGCACTGAAAAGCCGAAACGTCCGTTACTGTATTTTACCCAAAGTTGGTCAATAGTTCGTAAATCTTCACACGGTAATCGATCCATATCTTCTCTTCTGAACCTCCACTTCTGTTTTCTGCGGCCTGCTGCTTCCTGCATCTTATTCCACGTTTGCTCATTCGCCTCTTTCCATTTTCCGCTAGCCAACAGCCGATCAAGTTTACGATAATCCACTCCTTTTGCTGAAATCAAATTTACAGGTTGTGGCGGTGGCTGCAAGCAAGGAATCGTTGGAAAAACACTCGCTCTTGGCCCCCAATTACCAAGGGTAGGTTGAGGAAGCATAGCCAACCATTTTTGAACCGACTGAGGGCGCTTTGTCGCATCCATTTCCATCCCTTGAAGAATTGCCTCATTCACTTCATCGCTGATGCAGGAATTAATCTGAAGAGGCGGCTTTAAAGGATGATTTAAAGCCCTCATAAATGCAGCAGTTGGTGGTGTTATCGTTAGCAGATAGTATAGCGTGGCCGCCAGAGCATAAACATCTGTGTACTCAGCAAATCTGCCAATTTTCCCGTACTGTTCGGGAGGCGCAAAACCATGTGTAAATCCAAAAGTCATTTGCTGAGTGCGATCTGGAATAAAACCCCGCGCCAAACCAAAATCAATCAAAACTGCATCTTGATTGTCACGCACCATAATGTTTTGTGGCTTGACATCCCGATGTAGTAAACCTTTTTCGTGAACTACTATTACGGCTTCTCCCACTTTGCGGATGTAGTTTAAAGCTTCTCTTTCTGACAGGATTCCGCGCCTTTCCACCCATTTCCACAAATCTTCTCCTGCCACATATTCCATCGCAATGCAAGGCAAAGTATCGTGAATGAAGTAGTTTTCTATTTCTACAATATTGGGATGCCTGCACACAGATAGCTTTACCGCCTCCTCCAGGAATCTGTCCCGATACCAGGCAAAATTTGGATCTCTCAATAAGTCGTCTTTCAGCGTTTTGATCACAACCCGCTGCCTGTTTTGCGCCTTCTGCGCTAGGTACGTGACCCCAAAGCCACCCTCACCTAACTTGCCTTCAATGATATACCGATCGCCATTTAACCGCTGCCCCGGTGTCCAAACCATTCTCCTCACCGCCAACCAATATTAATTTTTATCTCGGTCTAGCCTGTATTTTAACTGTATTTTTTAGGTTGGGTTTAGTTCCACGGGCCCAACTTCAGTTCGCCTTCCCGGTGATGGTTGGCTTTTAGTTCGATCGCCCTTTTCCGACATAATTCGATCGACAAATTCGCAGCAATCTCATTAAGAATCATAAATCCCAAAACCTCATTGTCCAAACAGACCCTTTCTGTGCAAACCTAAAAAACAGCAGACACAATTTTATAAACTCTAATTACAGAACACTCGCAACCAGTTATGCAAACTCTGCCGAACCCCACTAAAACCGCATCTAGCCAACCGATTTTCGACACCACCATCAAACGCCGCAAAACCCGGCCCGTCAAAGTCGGTAGCGTCACCATAGGCGGCGGCTACCCCGTCGTCGTACAATCGATGATTAACGAAGACACCCTCGACATCGACGGTTCAGTCGCAGGAATTCGGCGCTTGCACGAGATAGGGTGCGAAATCGTCCGCGTCACCGTGCCTAGCATGGCCCACGCCAAAGCCTTAGCCGAAATCAAGCAAAAATTGCACGCCACCTACCAACCAGTGCCCCTCGTCGCCGATGTCCACCACAACGGTATGAAAATTGCCCTGGAAGTCGCCAAACACGTAGACAAAGTGAGAATCAATCCCGGACTTTACGTGTTCGAGAAGCCGAAAGCCGACAGAAGCGAATACACCGACAGCGAATTCGCCGAAATTGGCGAAAAAATCCGCGAAACCCTGGAACCTCTGGTGATTTCCCTGCGCGACCAAGGCAAAGCTTTGCGAATCGGCGTCAATCACGGTTCCCTCGCCGAACGGATGCTGTTTACCTACGGCGACACCCCCGAAGGCATGGTAGAATCCGCCCTGGAATTCATCAAAATTTGCGAATCCCTCGACTTCCGAAATATCGTAATTTCCCTGAAAGCCTCCCGCGCGCCCGTGATGGTGGCTGCTTACCGCTTGATGGTGCACCGGATGGACGAACTCGGCATGGATTACCCGCTGCATTTGGGCGTCACGGAAGCAGGAGACGGCGAATACGGCCGCATCAAATCCACCGCAGGCCTGGCACCTTTGTTAGCTGACGGTATCGGTGACACCATCCGCGTCTCGCTGACAGAGGCCCCTGAAAAGGAGATTCCCGTTTGCTACAGCATTCTGCAAGCCTTGGGACTGCGGAAAACGATGGTTGAGTATGTCGCTTGTCCTTCCTGCGGTCGCACTTTGTTTAATTTAGAAGAAGTGTTACACAAAGTGAGAGAGGCGACGAAGCATCTCACGGGTTTGGATATAGCAGTAATGGGCTGTATTGTCAATGGCCCGGGAGAAATGGCTGATGCTGATTACGGCTACGTCGGGAAGCAACCGGGTTATATCTCGCTGTACCGGGGCCGGGAAGAAATTAAGAAGGTGCCGGAAGACCGAGGTGTACAAGAATTGATTGATTTGATTAAATCGGACGATCGCTGGGTTGATCCTTAGCCGATTCTTTCTCTGTTGTTAGAGTTGGACAATCCGACAATCCGACAGTCCGACAGGGGTTGAAACCCCTGTCTCATAGCTGAAGTCGGTTTAAACCGACTGAAGAGCACCTTTGTCAGAAGCTGCAAGGCCTGTTCCACAAAGAGTGAGAGTTCTATTCAGGGTGGGCATCCTCACGGGCCCCTGAATAGAATTCGCCAAAGTGGAATAATATATGTACGCCAAACGCGAGCCGGCCTTGCCTGTGTTAGATTGAGCGTAATTATTCTGAACTCTTTTCCTCCCGCGCGTCAGACAAATGGTTATAACAAAACGAGGGCTTGTTCTAAGTGCAGCAGCAGTGGTACTCACTGCTGTAACTCTTGCGAACACTGGTTGCAGTTCTAAATCTCTGGCTTCTTTTCGGGGAAGCCCTAAAGAGTTAGTTGATGAAGTTTGGCAGATTATTGACAAAAGTTATGTGGATGGCACTTTTAACCAGGTTGACTGGAAAGCGGTGCGGAATGATTATTTGAACCGGACTTATACCAGCGACGAGGAAGCTTACAAAGCAATTCGGGAAATGCTGAAGAAGCTGGACGATCCTTATACGCGGTTTATGGACCCTCAAGAGTTCAGAAATATGCAGGTTGACACTTCTGGGGAACTGACAGGAGTTGGGATTCAGTTGACTCAAGATGAGGAAACCAAAAAGTTGGTGGTGATTTCGCCGATCGAAGATACCCCGGCTTTTACTGCTGGTATTCTGGCAAAAGATATCATTACTAAGATTGACGGCAAGAGCACAGAAGGCATGGATACGAATCAAGCGGTAAGTTTGATTCGCGGCCAGGTGGATACTGAGGTGACGCTGACTATTTTGCGGGGAAACAAGGAATTAGACTTTAAACTGAAACGCGCTAAAATTGAAATTCATCCTGTGCGGAAGTCGGTGCAGAAAACTCCAATCGGAGAAGTCGGCTATATTCGCTTAAATCAGTTCAGTGCGAATGCTGCATCGGAAATGCGATCGGCAATTAAGGATTTGGAACAGAAAAAGGTAACGGGCTATATTTTAGACTTGCGTTCCAATCCCGGCGGGTTGCTGTACGGAAGTATTGAAATTGCTCGGATGTGGCTCAAAGAAGGTACGATAGTCTCGACGGTCGATCGAGTCGGTGAGGCAGATAAACAAACGGCAAATAAGGCAGAACTCACAGACAAACCGCTAGTTGTACTGGTAGACGGCGGTTCCGCAAGTGCTAGCGAGATTCTATCCGGTGCTTTGCAAGACAACAAACGCGCGGTTTTGGTGGGAACCAAGACGTTTGGTAAAGGTTTAGTTCAGTCAGTACGCGGCGTGGGAAATGGTGCAGGTTTGGCGGTGACAATTGCCAAGTATTTTACTCCCAACGGCACTGATATCAACCACGCCGGGATTGAACCGGATTTTAAGGTAGAACTCACCGACGCTCAAAAACAGGAATTGAGGCGCGATCGCGATAAAATTGCTACGACGGCCGATCCGCAGTACGCGAAAGCTATGGAAGTTTTGACACAGAAAGTTACTGGTAAAACAGGGAACAATAAGCCTGAGGCGAAACCGAATGCAGCGTCACCTAAACCGAATGCGGCGCAGGCAAAACCGAGTGCAGCACCTTCTAAATCTAGGTAGAAAACCTGTGTAGGGTTTCACTTAAAAAAAGCATTCGGGGAAAGATTTACGGCTAAAAGCCCAGATTTTAAACTCGAATGCTTCGCTATTTTTTGCAAGGCGTCCGGTGCAACCGAAATTGCTCTAATTCATCTGCGTTAATCTGTGTTTATCTGCCCTCATCGGCGGTTAAAAGAAGAGAATGTAAACCGCAGATGACAATGGATTGACGCCGATTCACGCAGATGTCGAGAAGAAATATCTGAAGAATTCCGCTGCTAACAGATTTGATATCGCGTTAGCTTTCGCGATGGGGAAGAAAGTAATAGTAATTCGTCATTGCGGCTGGCATTTGCCGGCGCGAATTAATCCGATGCGGCGGGCGATGGCATCTTCGGCCGAATCGTAAGGGCCCCACTTTTCAATAATACTGGGATTTTGTTCTTCAAGTTGCGCGATGGGCAAAATCTCGCAATTACCGACAGGGCGTTTGACAATATAAAATTTTGGTGTTTCTGTCATAGCTAAATTCGTCAAATAAAAGCTGGATACTAACTAGGCAATTGGCTCATTATATCAAATAAGTAAACGGCAATGCGGTGTCCCAAGTGTGCCTTAGCATTAAACTCGCAGTCATAAAGTAGTTGAAACCCCTCCCCAACTGCGGATTTAACCGCCTGCAACTAATAAGAATTAAAAAAAACTAACACTTTTGGAAGATGCCACAATATTTATCTATGATAAAAATATAGACATTTGTCTAAACAGTGCATTAAACCCTTTCAGAACTACCCAAATATTCTAATCAATACCAACCAAAACCATGCAATTTCTACCCAAAACAATCCCCGAAATTCAACCAGAAATCATATCAGTTAAAGAATCACCGCCTGAACTTGTTACTTTCGATGTCGGCGGGATGAAATGTGCCGGCTGCGCGAAAGCTGTGGAACGCCAACTCATGCAGTATTCAGGCGTAATTTCAGCTTGCGTTAACTTGGCCGTAGAAGTCGCGACGGTTGAGTGTCAACCGGGGACTGTCGATGCAGAAGCTTTAGCGAAAAAGTTGACTGATAATGGATTTCCCTCTCAGTCTCGTTCAGGTGAAAATCAGCGGGAAGCAGAAGCGACAACAATTGAACGACGGCGACAGGAAATTCGACAGCAAATCAAGCAATTGACGATCGCCCTTATCCTAATTATTTTATCCGGTTTAGGTCACGTACTCGGCACAAAAGCCCCAATTCTCAGCAATATTTGGTTTCACTGGGGACTCGCCACCCTAGCTTTGCTGCTACCGGGCCGCCCGATTATCGTTGATGGGTGCCGCAGTTTGTGGCGAAATGCACCCAACATGAATACTTTGGTAGCTTTAGGCGCTGTCACAGCTTACACCGCTAGCAACGCGGCGCTGCTGTTTCCACGCATGGGATGGGAGTGCTTTTTTGACGAACCGGTGATGCTGCTGGGCTTTATTTTGTTGGGCAAAACTCTCGAACAGCAAGCCAGACGCCGCGCTGCATCAGCTTTGCAAGCTTTAATCGCATTGCAACCGGCGAAAGCCCGCTTAGTTGATTTTAAACTCCCGAGTTTAGATGTGCGATCGCAAGAATTGCCTTTAAACTCGACATCTGATGTCTACAATCCACAATACATTGAAATTCCCGCCGATCGCGTCCGAGTCGGAGAATGGCTGCAAGTTTTGCCAGGGGAAAAAATACCCGTAGACGGCGAAATTTGCGAAGGCAAAACAACCATAGATGAGTCGATGCTGACTGGCGAATCAATGCCAGTTTTGAAGCAACCAGGAGATACAGTTGCCGCCGGAACTATCAATAAATCCGGGGCAGTTGTGATGCGGGCAACTCGCACCGGTAAGGAAACAACTGTAGCTCAAATGGTGGCTTTGGTGCAGGCAGCCCAAACTCGTAAAGCGCCGATTCAAAATTTAGCTGATACTGTCGCGGGGTATTTTGTGTATGGGGTAATGGGGATATCGGTTTTAACTTTCCTATTTTGGTATTTTGCCGGCACTCATATTTGGCCTTCTGTGCTTTTAGGACACGGGGCAATGGATATGGGACATGGGGCAATGAATATGGGAAATGAATTGCCAATTATCCATTATCAATCGCCTTTGCTCTTAAGTTTGAAATTGGCGATCGCAGTTTTAGTCATTGCTTGTCCTTGCGCTTTGGGACTGGCTACCCCAACTGCAATTTTAGTCGGTTCTGGCATCGGGGCGGAGCGCGGGCTTTTAATCCGCGGTGGTGATGTTTTAGAACGGGTGCATCAATTAGATACGGTGGTTTTTGACAAGACTGGCACTCTGACAACCGGAAATCTCACACTCACAGATTATTTGCCGGTTTTCCAGAATTCGGAGTGGGATTTGAACTCAGATATTAATGTGGGAAACAAACAAGATGTTGGTTCCACAATTGATGGAGTTTCTGCAAGTGCGGTTGACTCAAAACTGCTGCAAATTGCGGCGGCGGTGGAAAGGGGCGCTTCTCATCCCATCGCCGCAGCGATTTTGCTGGAAGCTCAAAAACAAGGTTTTCCGCTGCTAGCTGCTGAGGATTTCTGCACGGAACCGGGATTCGGGGTTTCTGCTTTGGTGGAGGGCCGACGGGTGTTCGCGGGGAATGCTGAGTGGATGAAGCAGCAGGGGGTCGCTGTGGCGACGGAATTGTCGGGGTCTTTGCAAGGCAAAACGGCGGTTTACGTGGCTTCTGGGGGCGTTTTGCTGGGGGTAATCGGGCTAAAAGATACTCTGAGGCCGGATGCTAAGGCTGCGGTGGAACGTTTGCGGGGCATGGGATTGCGGGTGATGATGCTCACGGGAGATACGGCGTCTGCGGCGGCGGCGACGGCGCAGCAGCTAGAATTGACGGCGGCTGATGTTTTGGCCGAAGTGCGGCCGGAGGGCAAGGCGAGGGCGATCGCGACTTTGCAAGCCCAAGGCTGTAAAGTGGCTGTGGTGGGGGATGGTATCAATGACGCCCCGGCTTTGGCTCAAGCTGATGTCGGTATCGGTTTGCACTGCGGCACGGATGTCGCAGTTGAGACTGCTCAAATTGTGCTGATGCGAAATGCTTTGATGGATGTTGTTGAGTCGATCGAGCTGGGGCGCGCTACTTTTAATAAGATTCGCCAAAATTTATTTTGGGCTTTTGGTTACAATACTCTGGGAATTCCGGTGGCCGCAGGTATCTTGCTGCCTGCAACCGGAATTCTACTCAGTCCTGCGGCGGCCGGAGCATTTATGGCGTTTAGTTCTGTTAGCGTGGTTACAAATTCTTTGCTGCTGCGACGCGGATTTCGAGCTTAAATTTAGGGATTGCATATAAAAGTCGGAGGCCATAAGTCATTAACTAGAAACTAATGACTTATGGCCTCATCCCAATACGGATACAAGCCCCCCACACCAGGAGTCGAGACCAAAGAAGTTTCGACGT
Source organism: Microcoleus sp. Pol17C6 (assembly GCF_036701145.1). NCBI lineage: Bacteria > Bacillati > Cyanobacteriota > Cyanophyceae > Oscillatoriales > Microcoleaceae > Microcoleus > Microcoleus sp. Pol17C6. The sequence continues at coordinate 2,102 of NZ_JAUBQH010000077.1, read as the reverse complement.
TAGTTCGAGGCCCCAGATTTATCTGTGGAGTCACTCTAAAATCTAAAATGTAAAAACGACTGACTGATGGCTAGAGTGCCATACTTTCCAAAAGTCGCCAGTTATTGTTGTTCATAATTGAACGACTCACTAGCTCGAACATTTGACGGCAGTGGTTGTTGGTTTGCAGGGGCAGTTCTTCGTTTTTAATCACGAAGTTCATGCGAACCTCTGAGTCGCTGGCCGTGTTTTTCTCAATTAGGACTTCTGCGGTGACAAGTTTGGCAATCGAAACTTGACCGGGAAGTTCGCGAGCCATGACGGAATCTCCTGTATTGTAGATAATATCAAGATTGCATGACTCTAAAATTTCAATCAGGGATTGACGCAGACGGTCGATCGGAACGGCAACGATAAAAAAACCAGTATAGCGAGCCATAGACAACTCCAGCCGTGAGGCATTTAGACTTTATTATCATACCGAACCTAGAACAGATGAACAGAACAATATGGATTTATTTTATTTAGGTGGAAAGTTAGGGCAATGAAGGGCAAACTTATCGTGTTTGAGGGGGTTGAAGGTGCGGGTAAAACTACGCAAATGCAGCGCTTGATACAGTTCCTGCAAGCAAGTTGCTGTTTGAGAGTCCGCTTGGTGGCTACTCGCGAACCTGGGGGTACTGAGCTGGGAAGGGGACTGCGACATTTGTTGCTGAAACAAGATGGGGGCGAATCTGTATCCGATCGAGCAGAATTACTCATGTACGCGGCAGATCGCGCTCAACACGTCGAAACTTTTCTCAAACCAGAGTTATCTAAGGGAACGATTGTTTTATGCGATCGCTTTACTGACTCTACGATTGCTTATCAGGGCTACGGCCGCGGCCTTAAGTTAAATTTAATTAAGCAGTTGAATGAAATTGCTACCGGAGGCTTGGAAAGCGATCTGACTTTGTGGCTGGATATTAATGTGGAGGAGGGTTTGGCGAGGGTAAGGGCCCGGGGAGGGTGCGATCGGATCGAGCAAGCTGATTTGAAGTTTCACCGCCTTGTGCAGCAAGGTTTTGCGGAGTTAGCCGAGGCAAATAAATCTCGAATTGTCCGGGTAAATGCCGATCGGCCTGAATATGAAGTCGCTCAGGAAATTCAAACTATTGTAACTCGCAGGTTAGAAGCTTGGGGATATTTAAATAATACCAATTCTGAAAAATAGCGCTAGATAATGTGTAGAGACACGGCAATGGGGAGTATGTCACTTTTGTAGTGAGTAATTATACTCATGCAGCTTTCCCCTGATTTCCAATTAACCCGTTCAAGTAAGCACAACGATGAGCTAATACTTGTCCCACGTGTTTTGATTTCCAACTAGCTCCTGATATTTTAATTCGTCTGGCTATTTGCTTAATTCCTGATTCTACCGCTCCTGAACCAATTGAACAGATGCCATCAATAGAGAAAACTTCATAGCTGATAATCCTTTGTTTGTGCTTTTCTAGATATTTGCAAAAATTCACGGCTGATTTTTTCTTGAGCTTTCTAAATAGAGCTGCCGCGCTCTCTACGTTCCCTTTCCACAAATATGCTTCTGCTTGCTTAAGTCTCTTGATTGAACCACCTACTTTCTGAAGATTTTGATTCAGATGATACCAATCGAGAATTTCTCTTCTGTTCTGTTCACAACTGATTTCCTTAAATATATTCCACACTCCATCATGTCCATCGCCCAAGCAAGTTATAGGTTTTGCTAGCGGTTGTTTATTTGCCCAATTAATGATGATATCATTTTGATTGAAACTAGCCACCATACCAGCTTCCGACACAATTGCTTTATAGTCTTTCCATTCAGACTTTTCTCCTTGAGATACCCACTCGTCGTACTTTTCCACCATCTGCACTTAGCTCCGAAATATCTGCTGTGGCGATGGGCTGGTGGAAGTCTTGATAATGTACTAATCTTTGTTGTGTTTTAGACGGAACAGTCACTCCCGTTAGATACTTAATATCTAGGGCTGCATGCTGATAAGAGACATTGGCACTCAGTCTTAAGCAACAGTTTTCTAAATGTGGACTCAACCGACTACGGCTGCCACAGCCTAGTTGATCTGCTTGTTTCTGAGTAATAC
>NZ_JAUBQH010000145.1:0-2330 GCF_036701145.1 Microcoleus sp. Pol17C6 | reverse complement strand
TTTTGGTTTGTAAGGCAATTATCTACGCAGATATTGCCTTACAGATTTTTTTTTGCTCACTTTTTCAGTGCCATTGATCTGTAGTCGCATTTTCTGGCAATTTTGGGTAATCCAGTTTAAAGGCTTGAATTAACTGAGTGCAGGCATTTTCAAGAAATTGCTTTGCCTTAACCGTGCCTTGAGATTGCGAGTTAAAATGGACAACACAGCGCCGCTTCATCAGCAGCACTAACTTCGCCATAATTGAAGTTTTCCCGACACCCGGATCAGCTTCTAAAACAAAATAGCCTTTCGCCTTTTTCTGCAAAAATTCGATAATTGCTTCAAACACAAATCGGCGGCCAGTAAAGTCTTGAGTCCGGTCTTGAATAATCGTTTCGCACTCGTAGGGAAGCGGCAATTGAGGCGCGGAAGTATCAACAAATCGTTCCAGTGATGTTTTAATTTGCGCCAAATCGTCCCGAATGCCAATTTCGATCGCTGACAATTTCACCATCACTTGACAAATCTGCTGCCCAGTTGCCACAGCCTCCAACTTTTGGAGAATTGCCCCATTTTGCAGCCCCAAATCTCTCAGTTCCGCCAAAGCAATTTGGTGCAGATTCAACAGCATCGCGGCAAACTTTTCTCCTCCCTTCGCCGCATCCAGTTTCAGCACTTCGCGGTAGGCTTTCGGGAAAGTTGCGTACAGTTTGTCCGCGACAAATTCCACAATTTCCGCATCGAAGGATTTGCCCTCGCTAGTGGCGAATTCGTTGATAAAAGTTGCCCAATCTGCCGTTGTCAATCCGGTAACTCGATCGAACTCCTCGGCATCCGCAGAAAAAATCTTGGTTAACTGGTCTTCGGAAATATTTAAACCCCTTGACAAATCGGCTGTATTCGTGTTAATATTTAGCCAGTATTCAGGAGTTTTCTCGGCTAATTGACTGAGTGCTGTTTCTGGATAAGGCAAATTTTTGGTTTCGGCGATCGCAATTAATTTATCCGCCTTCGCAACCTCTCTCAAAATATAGCCGATCGCCTCACCCGCCGCCTTAATCAAATCGTGATTATCGAGAATCCTCGGATTTTTGCTCAACCCTTCCGTCAGCCGATTTCCGAGGTCATTAGCCGCAATATTCCCCGCTATACCACTAGCAATCGCCGCCAAAATCGAAACTCCCCCAAGTGCGATCGGGCCGCCGATCATACCCGCTGCTGCTTGAGTTGCCGGATTGGCGATCGCATTTGAAATAACTTGTCCAATAGCCATCACCGCACTGCATCCAATTACCCTAGTTTTAAAATTACCTAAGTCCATTAGCGGCATAAAATAAATATTCCTCTTTTAAATAGTTGGTAGTAATTATATCTTGCCTGCTGCCGTTTAGTCCGTCGCTGCGAAATTTTCAAGTGGATTTAGAGATTGTCGAGCGCGACTAACTCTAGGATATAAAGTAAAATATAATTAATTATCTCGAAGTTCTTTTTCTTGCAAAAGTTGGGTAGCCCAAACCCGATCTTCTTCCGATAGAGACGGTACGGGTTCTCGATCGTAATCGATCCGATAATCATAGCCAGCGCGATCGTAAACACCTGCAAATAATTCTGGTAAATTAACAATAGGTTCTACATCTTCCTCACGCAAGGGAAGCGGAAATATAGGTAAAGAATCGCGGAGATTAAAAGCATAAAGTTCGGCAAACGGACGGCGCTCGCTGGAACTGACTAAAATCCGATAATCGCTTTGAATAGAATTGTTAATAATGGGCATAGATTCCCATTGTCGTAGTAAATCGATTTCGACTAAATTGGTTAAGCTGCCTAAAATACTCTGACGTTTTTTGAGATAAGTAATTCTTCCTTCTCCACTACGTTTGTTGACAGGAGAAAGAATTTAAATTGCGGTGACAACTTGTTTCGTTGCCATTTCTCGCACTTCCAGATAAGTCTGTTTGATTTTTTCAGGAGCAGGCACTTTGACGGTAGTCGGAAGTGTTACAGTTAAAGTGGCAACTGAACCTGTAGGAATATTGGGGTTATTAGATTGACGCTTAATCGCGACATCGGGGATACCTACTAAAATGGAGTCGCTGTTACTGTCATTTGGATCGGTAATTTCATAGATGCGTTTGTCGATTGCAACCTCATATTTAGGGCGAATTTGAGGGACTAAGGATGCCGCGATCGCAGAAATTAACCAATGATGAGTTTCCTGCCAGAAATCGGGGTGTTCTAAGTAGGGGTCCATTCCAGGAAAGGGTGAAGGCATAGCGCTCTTTCATCACTCTGGATAAAATAAAACAACGGCATACCAACTTTATCCAGAGTCTAATGTTGTATATCCA
>NZ_JAUBQH010000076.1:0-27995 GCF_036701145.1 Microcoleus sp. Pol17C6 | reverse complement strand
CTACCTAATTATCAACAAGGCATAAGAGCTATGAGGCTTATTCTATCAGCGTTATAGACGACTTGTCGCCCCGACAGGAATCGTTCGGCTTTGGAGTTTTCCTTTGGTGTTGGCTTTGCGTTCGTTAATTGTAGAACGGACGGTGCCAGAGTTCGTGTAGATATCCTTGACCATGACAGAACAAGCTTCGCCAATCCGACAGGCGGTGTAGAGACAAACTCCAAACAAGGTGCGATCGCGAGCGGTTTGCAAACCTTTGTTGAACTAAAGCTCGATTTCCTGTTGCGTGAGTATTTTGGCTTGCCCGTGCCGTTCTATCTTCATCTTGGTAAACTCGACCCGATACCAGAAAGTTTGGCGCAAATACTGCATTACTGCATCGGTTGGGGGTATGTCTTAACGTGGTAGTTCAGCTCACTTCGGGCGGGCGTAGAATAGAGCTGTTGATCTATCGTTGTCAGCAATTGCTCGGTCAACAAGACTTGATTCGCGGACGGACTTGTTTTCATTGGTGGGCAACCACCCGCCGGACATGGACGAGTGACTGATTCCGAGGCGCGCTCGGGCGACAGCTAGGCGTGCTGTCCATCGTCAACATTCTAGTTCGATCGCCCGCCTTCTAGTCTTATAAGTAATTACCCCAACTTGATATAATTCATTTCTATTGGTAGCCGGAGGCAAAAGTTTAATCATGGTCAATCGACCGGACAGGATATAAGTTGAGAAATTTATAAAAATTTAGATTGTCTTAAAGAAAAAATTTGCGTTTTTCTGGAGAAATTTTCCAAACAAGAAATAGCATCTATAACTGGATTATATTTTATCAGCCGTAATTACTGTTGCATAGCTTTGGAAAATTGGTATTAGCCATACTCCCTATCAAAGCTCATTTCATATTAGGTAGGCACTTAGGTAGGCACAGTAAGCTGCGGCGAATCAGACTTGAAGAGATTGCCCATCCTCCAAACGCACAATCCGATCTGCCACATCCAAAATCCGGTTATCATGTGTCACCAGCAAAATCGTACACCCTTGCTCCCGTGCAAGACTTTGCATTAAATCTACCACTGCCCGACCAGATTTACTATCGAGTGCGGCTGTCGGTTCATCAGCTAAAACAAAACGTGGACCACTAACTAACGCCCGTGCAATTGCTACCCGTTGCTTTTGCCCCCCGGATAAATCATGCGGGTAATAATGAATATAATTGTCCAAACCTACATGCTGCAAAATCTCCGTAGCGCGTTGCCGCATCATTTCACGACTGTAATTTGGATGCATTTCTAGCCCCATCATCACGTTTTGCTGTGCTGTCAAACTATGATGCAGGTTGTGTGCCTGGAAAATATACCCATTATTGCGGCGAGCATGGACTAACTTTTTTGCGCTGACACCGCAGAGTTCCTGACCAAGAATTTTGAGACTGCCTTCTTGGGCAGACCGCAAACCACCCACTAATGTCAGCAGTGTCGTTTTTCCCGATCCAGATGGACCAGTCAGAATCACGACTTCCCCCGTTTTGATTTGCAAATTGATGTTATACAATACCTGCTTTTTCAGATTACCGTGACCGAAGTAATGATTGAGGTTGTGAATATCAATTGCGTATTCCATGAGAAGTTCAGGCTTAGAAAATATCAGCAGGATCGGCAGATTTAAGTTTGCGCGTAGCGATCATACCGGAAATCAAACACATAAAAATTGTAGCTATCAGTATCCCCATCGCACGGCCAACTGTTAGGTAGATCGGTAAACTCGTCGCCTGTCGGGTCAGATAATATAATAGACTAGAAATAGCCACACCTGGAATAAATCCCAGCACTGCTAAGATGATTGCCTCCTCTAACACAATGCCCAATAAATAACGTTGGGTATAGCCCATAGCGCGGAAGGTTGCATATTCCTGAATATGGGAATTTACATCCGTGGACAGCACTTGATACACTAAAATTACCCCTACAATAAAGCCCATAGCTACACCCAAGCGGAAGATGAAGCCGATAGGGGTATTCGTCGCCCAGTAGTTTTTCTCGAACTCGATAAATTCTTCTAGGGTGTACACATTTACGTCATTCGGTAATTTTTGTCGCAATGCCTGGGCAATTTGGTGTGGGTCACTGCCAGGGGTAATTTTGATAAGCCCCACACTCACATTGCCAGCACCACGTTGAGGATTTAGTCGTAGAAAAGTTTCCGTACTCGTCACCAAACTACCATCTACACCAAAAGAGGAACCGATCGAAAATAAACCTCGAATCTCTTGTTTCTGCCCTTTGATTTCCGTAAGCACAGATTTATTTTGAGCAAAATCTGTCAGCGCTGCTTTATAGTCGCCTCGCGTCTTCTGGTCAAAGAGTAATGTGTCGGGGATTTTCAATAGATCGAGATTTTGATTAATATCCGATCGAGTAATGAATTTACGACTCGGATCAGCGCCCAAAAGCAGCATCATGCCTTGTTTGCGCGTTGTGGGATGCTTCCAATTCGCCAGCACGATATACAGCGGATTGACCGAGGCCACTCCCGGAACATCTAACGCTTGATACAACCGTCGCCGCGAAAATTCGCTGGGATATAACATATTTCGTATCTGCGGGCTGGTCAGCACAATATCTGCTTCCAAGGTTTCATGAACTCGCACTGAACTTTGGAACAGCGCTCCCTGAAACCCTAATTGCATTAACATCAAAATATCAGCAAAGGCGACTCCCGAAATCGCCATAATGAACTGCCCCTTTTTATGCTTTAATTGCAGCCACCCCAAAGGAGTCCGACGTCGCAAGCGTTGCCAAAGGTTAAGTGTTTTTGGGGCAACGGATGGCACTTTTGACATGGCAGATTTGGGTTTCTGGAAGACCTTCATTGAACTCCCTCCTGCCCAAGCTGTATCGACACGTCTACTTGCAAATTAGTCAGATTCATCACCTTCTGACTTGATTCTGAATCGAGCTCCACTCGCACCTCGACAATACGTGCATCGATATTTGCCGTAGGGTCTGTGTTGATCACATTTCGTCGCTGTACTATATGTCCAATTTCTGTAATCTTTCCTTGCAGCGTTTCATGAACTGAGGGAGCTTGAACCGTCACTCTCTGACCTACTCTAAGCTTCCCCACATCACTGTCGTAAACCTCAGCCACCGCAACCATCTGCTGCGTTTGCCCTAAATCCAAAATTCCCAGGATATCACCCATACTGCGTATAGTCTCGCCCGCACGCGTATGGATCTTCAGCACTTGTCCTGCTTGGGGGGCACGGATATTTGCCGTTTCCAACACCGCTTGGGCTTGGCGTAAATTCGCTTGTGCTTCGGCAATCTCCGCCTGAGCAATCTGTATATCTACTGGGCGCACTTCTGAAATTCTATCAAGGTTTGCCTGGGCGCTATTAATCTGTTTGGATTGTCCTGCTTGAATTCGCTCTAGTATTGCCTTCGCTTCTGCAATTTCTGCCCGCCGTGAAGTATGAATTTTGTTGAGCATGGCTTCGGCTTCTGCCCACTGCTGTTTTGCTGTTTCCGCTTTCAGCTTAGCACTTTCGTACTGTGATGCCGAAATAGCACCACTGGTATAAAGCTGCTTAAACCGATTGCTATCCATATTGGCATTACGATACTCTGCGGCCCACCGTTTCACCGTTGCTTGTTGTGCTGTTACTTCTCCCTGCAAATCGGCAAGGATACGATCAATTTTGGACTGCTGCGCCGTAATCTGGTTGGATCGCTCAATCCGCAACTGCTCGACTAGGGCTGCTTGTGCCTGGATTTCTCCCTGCTTTGCACCCGCCCTCACTTTGGCTAGCTGAGCCTCCGCAATTTGCACCCGACTCTGGGCTTGCTCCACGGCTGCTTGATACTTCGCTTGCAGATCCAAAACCGCCAGTACCTGCCCTTCCCTCACTCGATCCCCCGTTGCCACCAGTAGTTTCTCCAAGCGTGCCCCAGCCGTCCCCGCTGGAGCCGCCACCTGCACAATTTCCCCTAATGGCTCCAACCGTCCCAGAGCACTGACCGTTGATGGTGGTGCAGGTGCTTTCGCTTTTACTTCGCTCGGAGCTGAACTTACCTGAAAATGTCGCACCGCCAGGATCGAACCCACCACTAACATCACTGTCACCAATCCTACCGAAATAGACAGCCAGCGTTGTGGTTTACCAGAACTTGGATTAGAAACCCCACTGCTTATACCTGAGATGTCTTTATATTTCATTTCATGCTAGTACAGACTGTTAGTGTGTTAGGTTCTTCACCAGATGCAACGCATAAGCATCTTTAGGCAGTTTAACCAAATAGCTTTTCCACTCGCTGGCGAACGGCTAGTAAAATACCAGGTATATCATTCTTGAGAAAGTGGTTGAATACTGGCGCTGGTATAATTGGCTTAGGCAAAACTGTAAAGTCATAAATAAGTTCAACGCCAGTTTGATCTTGCGATGAGTTTATTGTTTCTAAGCGCCAGTAACCAGAGAACTCCTTCAAGTCTCCCTCAATCAGTTGATAGTGGATCTCATGAGGAAACCTTTCCTCTATATCGACAACAGAACGAGCAGATATCTTGATCCCCACCAAACTCTTAGTCCGAATTTGTTCTAGGCGAATACCTCCGGAGGGATGCTCTAAACGTCGGCTCTCGGTCATGGTGGGCATAAACTCAGGGAAAGATTCATAGTCTGTGATGACTTGCCACACTTGCGCTGGCGAGTAGGGAATCTTGATGTTAGCAAGTATATGTCGCCTCTGTCCGTCTAACGTATCAATTTTTATGCTCATGTTTGATTGCTGATTGAGAGTTTGTGTTGTGCTCATTTCTGGATTTTTCCCCTGTTTACTTGTTTGTGGCAAGTTCTTCTGGAGTTAGTGAGAAGTTAGGATCTGTTTTCAAATACTGCTCAACTGCAGAAATCACACACTCAGCATCTTTCGGAAGTCCCATCAGTAACTCGGAAGCACGGCAACTCAACCATTTGCGTCCAAGAACAAATAGTCCAGGTTCGGGAGTTATGCCATACTCTTCTACAAAGCCCGCTTCATTAATGCAGTGGGGTAGGTGCAGCCAGTCAGTGCGATCGTGATAACCAGTCGCCCAAACGACAACATCAGCCTCAGAGGTTTCACCCTGCTCAAAAAAGACGGTCTGTTCTGAGCAGCTTTGTGCCCGGCCCACAATACGAACTCCCATTTTTTTGAGCGTTCGATTATTGAAGTTTCCGCAGGGTACTGGATTACGCTTCTGGAGAAATTTGGCTGCCACACTAGACTTATCAGCAAACAATATCCCTATCTTGTTGAGCCACCAGAACAGATCCTTACCAAGGACAACACCTGGAGGTAAACCGCGAGATGTACTAGTTGATAACGTAACCTTGCACGCACTAGCAAGCCTGCCAGTGATCTGACGGCCTGTCGCGCCATCACCCACGACAACTACTCTACTACCATCTGGAATCAGCGCCAGACTCTGGAGAGTACCATCAAACTGCAACACATTATTCGATAGATGAGAGCTAATGGACGGAATGTGAGGAACCTGATTTGAGCCTGTTGCATTAATTACCGCTCTGGCTGACAGGCGATCACCATCCTTCAAAGTCACGATAAACCGTCCCTGCTCTTTTGTAAGGCTTACAACCTCAGAATTCTCACGAGTAAATACTTCAAACTTATGAGCAAACATCTTCAGATAATCGCCCATTTCAGTGACGGTGGGGAAGCTATTGGAGTCACCAGGGAACGGTAAGCCAGGAAGGCCACAAAACTGCCGAGACGTAAATAATCTCATGCCTTCCCAGCGATTATGCCAAACCTGTCCAATCCGATCTCGTTCTAGAACAATGTAAGAAATACCTCGTTTATTTAGCAAATGTGCAGCATATAAACCACTTTGCCCAGCACCAACAATTACACAATCATAATCAAACATCAACCTTGCTCCTTTAGTTCAGTAACTTCTACAAAATTTGTCTGCAAATAATTAACCAAAGAGTTAATGGTTGGATAATCAAATGCTAATGTGGGATCAACTTTTATCTGAAGATGATCTTCTATCATAGCTGTCATCTCTACATGGGAAACGGAATCAAGTCCTAAACTAGAGAATGAACAGTCAAGGTGTTCTGTATATGAAAACCCAGGTACTTTTGCAGAAAGATACTCACTCAATTTTTCAGCAAGAGTAACCTGGATTTCACCTATACACTCAGTCGTCATTGTAATTTCTCCTTTGTTATTTAAAAAACTTTATGGGTGGTAAAGGTCGTAAAGGACTACCAAAACTTTACAAGGCAAACATAACAGCCCATCGTCAAAAAAATTCCGAAAGCCTTATGCGGCCGGGTTTCACTATTTCTAATTAAGCCCTAACAGAGCTAATCAGATTTCTACAGGCAGCTCGCTTTATCTTGCCACTGCTCGTTTTGGGAATAGTACCCGGTTTGACCAATACTAGGTAGTCAAACACAATATCGTGACGAGCCATCACAGCTTCTTGCAGATCTCTGATCAATTGACGATGATCGCTTTCCTTGAAAGGCTGGCGCTGTATTTCTACAACCGCCGCTAGTTTTGATTCACGATCGACATCAATGGTAAAAACAGAAGCACCGTTATTTCCTGACGCATACCGATAATTATTACAGGTATGCTCAATATCATACGGGTAAAGGTTACGTCCACGTATAATTAGCAGCTCTTTTATCCGTCCTGTAACAAAGAGCATTTTTTCATGAATAAACCCCAGATCCCCAGTCCTTAAGTAATATTTACCATCGGGTTGTTTCAATTGTGCATAAAAACACTCTTCCGTCTTTTCTGCATTTTTCCAGTACCCCTGAGCTATTGACGCTCCTGACACCCAAATTTCACCAATCTCTCCCTGCTCACATACCTCTGTGCTGTCAGGATCAACTATGTGCACATTGAAATGAGAACTGATTAAACCACAGCTAACGAGAGTTTTCCCCCTATCCGCTTCTTTCACCTGACCACGTTCAAAAGACTCCTCATCCAAGGTTAGAGTCTGTACACCCATGCCGGGGACACTACCAGACACAAACAACGTAGCCTCAGCTAAACCGTAGCAAGGTGAAAAAGCTTTTGAGTCAAAACCATACTGCTGAAATTTAGTCGAGAAAGCTTCCATAGTATCAAGATCGATCGGCTCTGAACCATTCAACGCCACTTTCCAGCAACTCAGGTCTAAATGTGATAAATCTTCACTATCTTTGATGTACTTTACGCAATGCTTATAACCAAAGTTAGGAGATGTAGAACTATGAAGACGATAGTGCGAAATGAGTTCGAGCCAGCGAAGAGGACGCTGAACAAAGTTCATTGGTGGCATAAAGATATAAGTTCCACCCAGAAACAATGGTTGTAACATTTGACCAATTAGCCCCATATCATGGAACTGTGGCAACCATCCCCCTCCAAGCAGTCCTTCTGGATAGTTATAGGCTTCCTGAATTGCTTTTTGATTGTCCAAGATATTGGAATGACTGATCATCACCCCTTTAGGTAAGCTGGTTGAGCCAGACGTGTACTGAATGAACGCTAGCTGGTTGGGGCTAAGGACAGGCAATGTGATGTCCGTTGGTTCTGATTGATATTCATCTATCCAGATCCAACTTCTTCCAGATAATTCTGGTATTTCGTGCAGTTGCTGTTCTAGCTGAACTCTTGCATCAGCAGTCGTCAGAATGGTTTCTACACCAGCATCATCTAGAATAGCGACTGTGCGTTCCATCTGCTGAGCATTACGAGACAAGTTTAGCGGAATGGCAATGGCTCCAGAAGCAAGACACGCGAGAAAATTCACGACAAAATCAAGTCCATTGGGGAACAACAGAGCAACGGCTTGTCCCATATATCCGCGATGAATCAGCAGTTTCGCCCGCTGCAATACAAGCTCGTGCAATTCCCGGTACGTTAGCTTCTTAGCAGTTTCAACTCCATAGGGTTGGAAGATACAGGCTAGAGAATCACCTTGCCGTTTAGCGTGGCTGAAAATTGCATCACACAACAGTTTGTGATTATTTTTCGTACAATCTATCATCCCAAAATCCTTCGTTATCACGCTACACAACTAATTTCCAAAAGCTTATTGGCACAGGATTCCAGACCATGAACAAATTGTTGGATGTCATTCAGCGTCGTGAAACGACCAACGCTCACACGAATAGAACCCTGAATCTCTCGCTCACTCATCCCCATCGCTTCTAAGACGTGAGAAAGTTTTTTGGTTTTGTTGTTACTACAGGCTGAGCCAATGGAGATAATGATTCCACACTTCGTTTCCATCAGAGCCGCTAATGCTTCAGCCCTAATCCCAGGAATCAGGATATTCAAGGTATTGGAAATACTATGATCGTAATCAGTCAATCCATTAAATCTGCAACTGATATGAGATTTCTTCAGAAGTTTCATCAGGTATCCCTTACACTCCCAACAATGGGCATCCCACTGGTCAATATTGGCAGCAGCTTCCTCAGCCGCCTTAGCCAAGCCAGCAATAGCGACTAAGTTTTCAGTCCCGGAGCGCAGACTCATTTCTTGACCACCACCGTGAATGAGTGGAGAAAAACCCTCTATATCTCGTACATACAAACCACCGATCCCCTTTGGCCCATAAAATTTGTGTCCTGAGAAGGACAGATAGTCTATGCCCAGCTTCTCAATATCTACTTTACGTTTGCCAATCACCTGGACACCATCAACATGAAACTTAATATTCCTTTCACGCAGGATTTGCGCGACAGCTTCCACTGGTTGAAGCACACCAGTTTCATTATTGGCATACATCATCGATACCAACTGGGTATTAGGTCGTATGGCGCTAACAATGTCATCAATGGCTACCGCACCATTAGCTTGAGGGCAGACGAAGGTTACCTCAAATCCAAACTTCTCAGCATAATACTTGACAGTATTCAGGACTGATGGATGCTCAATAGCCGTAGTAATAATATGTCCAGGTGTCCTCAATTGTTGAAACAACTTACTTTTAATCGCCCAGTTATTTGCTTCCGAGCCACCGGATGTAAAAAATATCTTTGTCGCCTCTGTTCCTAGTAGCTGCGCCACAGTTTCTCTAGAACGATTGAGCAAGTCTTTATTAGCGACTGAATATTTGTTGATACCAGAAGGGTTAGCAAATAGATCTATAGTCGTCTTCATCACTTGTGCTACGTTATCTGACACTGGAGTAGTAGCGTTATAATCGAAATACCCTGAAATCATTCGATTTTGCATTGTTTCGACTTTCCTTAATAACAATTAACCGAACTGACTGTCGCAAAGAGCGTGACCCTTTAAACTGGATTTTCCCTTCAATGCCAATCTATTTGCACTCAATCTTGCTAAATATGATGACCAGTTACCCTGTAGCTAGACAACCTCCTACTTACTCTCCTTAAGCTTTTAGAGGGCAAGCTACAGGTGAACTGATTTAATGACCTGTGATGGAACGGTTTATTTCAGAATTAGGATTGAACCTAATCTCCATTCAATTGCATCTTAACTAAGGAAATCTCCATCCCTATGGCCTCATAGCTGCTTAATTCTGCCTGAGTTAGTAAGATTTGTTTTTAGCTGATCATGAAGTTCATGCAAAATATCGAGACAGTGATGCTGCGAGGGTTCTAATTTGCCCAACATTGTATCAAGCTCACTTCTAGCGCAATTTACTATTGTTTCAATCTCATTGCCATTAATTAAAGAACAGAAAATATTAGCCGTAGCAACCGAAGTAGCACAGCCCCAAGCTCGAAAGACTCCTTTGGTAATCCGATTGCCCTCCATTTCAATTTGAATCCGAATTCGATCGCCACAAACAGAATTGCCTACTTCCAACTCAAGATGCGGGTTCTGGATCTCACCGCTATGTTCTGGATCTGAAAAGTTCGCAATAACAATGTCGTTGTACATAGCTGTGACTTGATAAGGGCTAGGTAAAATTGATGCTTTACCCCCTAGAAGGTGGGTAAAGCACACATACTAAACAGAAATTACAGGGCAAACGTTGTTATTGTTCGCTTTTTCAGGTTCTAGACCATCCAATTGTTTATCAAGATTGACAGCACAACATCCAAATTCGCTCGATTCAGGCAAGCGCATAATATACTGTAGCCGTTGACCACTTCGCCAAGAGTTACTGTCTTTCGGAAGAAGTCTTACCAAGTCTTCAGTCAGGATAAATCCCGGAGTGGACATGGCAAGAGGATCTAAGATTGCCAATTGTCCTGTTTCGCCAATTGGAACTTCCTTATCCAATTGCTTTGGATCTCGTACAGAGAAATGAACAAATGGAGAAACGTGTTTGACACCATGTTCATCATCGATCGCTACAACATTCGATTCGACAAGTGCATATATATCTCGTATTTGACTTTTTTCAACCCCAAGATATTCTATACATTCATTGTTAAACTCCACTCTAGAAATCATTTGACCGTTAAAGCGTTTCCATCCACCAAGGGTGATTATATAACTATTTTTGTCGAGTTGAACCTTTTGGTTAGTCGCTTTCAGGAAGCTGATGAAACGATGAATAATAAAAGGTGGTCCAATAACGTGACGGTCAAATTTGTGTGACCATTCATTCAACTGCGTTAATGCCTCCTCTGGTACAAACCGATCCTTCGTCACCATAAAGCGATGAGTATCCAGCAACCCTGCCAGCATATTCAGGGCTTTAATCATACCCATCTCTGGAATCTCTTCTGTAGAAGGACATAAATATAATCCAGCCCCTTTAGAAATCTTGAAGAATTCGCGGTACATAGCATAGATGCCTAAGATCCCGTAATCCACTGTCTGTGAGCAACGACGAGCAACGCTTGGGATGCCAGAAGTTCCCGTGCTACGCATTTCCAGTTCAATCAATCTTAGGTTCACCGATAACAATTTGTGACTATTGGCAGACTTGAAAAGACTAATGGGAAGCAGGGGAATTTTCACCATATCTTCAGGCGATTTAATGGAATCTGGTGTAATTCCTTTGTCATTGCAGGAAGCTTTAAAAAAGTCATTGTTAGCATAGTGAAAGGCAAACGAATCCTTTATCAAAGATGTCCTAAATGCGAGCAGCTTTGATTCTGAAAGCCCATACAGCTCACTAACAGAAGAAATGGCAACTTTCACTGGATTGAATCCTTCTTCTTTGAGTGTGGAAAATAAGTCACTCATACTTTTAGTCTTAACTCCAAAAAAAAATTAAGGATAGTGAAATAAGCGCATTCTTGAACGATATACTACGCCCCTAAAGCCTAAAGAACACGTAAATTGGTAATGTGTCTCAAACGTAGTTGGGTTAATAGTGACGAATTCAGCGCAGCCCTATCACGATGTTTATGACTTAGGCACTTTTTCAGCGATTTTGAAATACCCTGGTAGCAGCCGTTGAACTATTAGGCTCCATGAGTAGATTTATTGGAATAGCTGAAGGATGTACTTTACCTCAGCAATAATAGCTATCATAAAAAACTTATTTGGGTTTGGCAAGAACTTAAATATTTAATTTTATTAAGATTCTGAAAAAAAGAAGATGACATGCAAAAACACGCCCTCTAATTAACAAATTACTAAACTAAAGCACGGTTTATTTACTGGTAAACCGTAAATAACTAGCTCGTGATCGAGCTACCGCATCAAGCCGATCGCTCGCTTTGCAGACCCGCGTCACGGATTTTGGATTTTGGATTGGAAATAATCTCGATCGAATCCAGTCCCCGATTTGCTGTGGAGTTACGGGTAATCGGACTTAAAAGTCAAAATAAGTCAAAATAAGCGCATTTCCCTACCGATTTACCGGAGATTAATTACGGCGATCAAGCTACCCAGCAAGCCGATCGCATCTGATTAATTCGTCGTTTGCAAGGAAAAATCAAAGGGCTAAAATATGTATTTTCATGCGATTTTATGCAATTTTATGTACTCGCCTCTGGTTGTCTTCTCCGTCTTAAGCACAGAACAGACAACCAGCGACAGAGCTGAGGAAAGCTAGCGGGTATAAGTTTTTATTACTTTTCATCATTTTTCATAAGCTTTTATACCCTCCCCGATATGAGTTTTCGTGCTATCCCACAAAAAGTCTAAGCCGCTGAAACTCTGCAAATTGCGCCTTGCCAACGACAATCGCATAAGAAATTTAAGTTAGTGGCTCTATCCCTTCTAGCCGTAGGAAATATACGCGACCCGATTCATCACCTGCTACAATTGCTACTCCATCGGACGCAACGGTGCAGCAAAATAAGGCACCATCTCCGATGAAAGTAGCGATCGCCTCCCCACTTTCTCTCATCCCACAGCTTTAGTGTTTGGTCGGACGAGGCAGAAATTGCTTTAAGTCCATCGGGCGTGATGGCAACTGCCCAGACATCGCCCGAATGTCTGCCGAGCGTTTTAAGCTCGCTAAGTGCGCGATCGACCCCACGAAACCGCTCAGAAGCCGCACTTACTGCATTCCTGCATCGGACTGGGGGATTTCTTAACGTGGTAGTCCTGGATGGCGGGCGTAGAATACACAGCCTCCGTCGCTTGGTTCAAGACGTGCCATCGCCGCTCAAAATTTTTAAATTCGAGATGGGATTTCTTTTTCCCCTACAGTTACGAGATATGGACAAGTTTCCAGAACACGATCCTCGCTGTGGCCGTGAGACAAAGGGCCAGTGGTGGAGCCAGCCACAAGACATCGCTTTAGCCGACACTCCTGAATTCACTCAACGCTTCTTCGCTGAAATATTCAAGGAATTCCCAACATTGGCGACAAGCGTTGTTTTCTTGCGAGGGTCTGTTGGGCCAGACCACCTCTACGCAATATTTAACTTCTCTAGCGGTGGGTTTGGCGTGCAGATCGATCCAGGGCTAGAGTACATCATAGTCTGGGGGGCGGGCGAGCATGGGGAGTATGGGGATTGGATGGGCGATCGCGATCGGTTAGCGGAGAGCGCTCGATCATGTCCGTACCAAGCGTGTGGTGGTTTGAAAGTTTGTCTAATGCGGTTGAGTGATGATGAGACAAGTGCTCGCTGGTGAGCGATCGTAAATTCCGAAGGTGTTTAGTCTGAAGTTTCGCCTGCAAATATTACTTGCATAGACGAGCAAAGCCTTCGATCGCTAAGATTTTAATTGAAGTACAAGCAGCAGATAGATTGGGGCTGCATATCTCCAGCAAAACCATATCCAAGCTAAACTGATAATCGCCCAAAATTTTAGAATTATCTATGGGACAAGAAAGCGCAATATGATATCTGGGGAAATCAAAAGTCAAATAGATAAAATCTGGGATGCCTTCTGGTCGGGTGGTATCTCCAATCCCCTCGAAGTCATTGAGCAGATTACTTATCTGCTGTTTCTGCGTCGTCTCGACGATTTACATATTCTGGAAGAAAACAAAGCTAATCGGCTCAAGCGCCCAATGGAACGCCGGATTTTCCCAGAGGGGGAAGATATCAAAAAACGCTCCTACGATGATTTGCGTTGGTCGAGGTTCAAGAATTTTGCACCGAAAGAGATGTTTGAGGTCGTCAACGATCATGTTTTCCCTTTCCTGCGGACTTTGGGGGGAGATGGTTCGACTTACGCGCACCACATGAAGGATGCCCGCTTCACAATTCCGACACCGGCCCTGCTTTCTAAAGTGGTGGATTTGCTCGATGGTGTACCGATGGAAGACAGGGACACTAAAGGCGACCTTTACGAATATATGTTGGGCAAGATTGCCTCGGCTGGACAAAACGGACAGTTTCGCACACCGCGCCACATTATTCAGTTGATGGTGGAACTGACTGCACCCAGCCCAGGCGATGTAATTTGCGATCCAGCTAGTGGGACTTGCGGTTTTCTGGTGGCTGCTAATGAATATCTGCGATCGCATCACCCGGAAATTCTGCGCGATACCAAGATGAAGCAGCATTTCCACCATCAGATGTTTCACGGGTTCGATTTTGATAATACCATGCTGCGGATTGGCAGTATGAATATGCTTTTGCATGGAGTAGAAAACCCGGATGTTCGCTATCAGGATTCGCTGGCACAGGAACATTCTAGTGATGCAGAATCTTATACCCTTGTCCTTGCTAATCCACCCTTTGCTGGGTCGTTGGACTATGAGAACACGGCTAAAGATTTGCAGGCGCTCGTCAAAACTAAGAAAACTGAATTGCTATTCCTGGCTTTGTTTTTAAGATTGCTGAAACCAGGGGGACGGGCTGCGGTAATTGTGCCGGATGGGGTGCTTTTTGGTTCTTCTAAGGCTCATAAAGAATTGCGCCGCTTGTTGGTGGAGGAACAGAAGCTTGATGGTGTAATCTCTCTGCCTGGTGGTGTATTTAAGCCTTATGCGGGTGTTTCTACTGCGATTTTACTATTTACTAAAACTAACTCTGGGGGAACTGATTCTGTTTGGTTCTACAATGTGAATGCTGACGGGTGGAGTTTGGACGATAAAAGAACGCCTTTGCTTTCTGAAGATAAATTAGGTGCTGTGCCTATTTCTGGGTTAACAGCAGAGGAACATACTAAGAATAATCTGCCGGATGTGTTGAATCGTTGGCAACTGCGGAATACTACAGAACGAGAGCGATCGCGCACTGGTCAAAGTTTTTGTGTACCAAAGATTGATATTGCTACTCAGGGGTATGACCTGAGCCTGAATCGTTATAAGGAAGTGGTGCATGAAGAAGTCGAACACCGCACACCAAAAGATATCGTCGCTAATTTGGCAAAGCTAGAGATGGAGATTCAGCAGGGAATGAAGGATTTGGAGAGGATGCTGAAGTGAGTAGATGGGAAAATGTCACATTGGAAGATGTAACCATTGATGGCTCACATGGTCTCAAACGAGGGCCATTTGGGGGAGCCATTAAGAAGGATTCTTTTGTTCCTGACGGATATAAAATTTATGAGCAAAAACACGCTATTTACGGCGACTTTGACAGTGGTTCTTATTTCATCACTGAGACTCGATATAGAGAATTAAAGAGTTTCGCTGTGGAACCCGGAGATTTGATTGTGAGCTGTTCAGGAACTTTAGGTCGTGTGGCTGTTGTTCCGCCAACTGCAAAGCCTGGAATAATAAATCAGGCTCTATTGCGAATTCGCCCGAAATCAAACCTTGTATCTTCCCGATTTCTCAAGATGTTACTTGAGACTCCCGATCTTCAATCCCGCCTATTTGGAAGTGCGGGCGGTTCCGCCATCAAAAATGTCAAACCACTTTCTGAAATACGGCAAGTCCAGTTCCAATTACCAAGCTTGCATGAACAGGAACGAATTGCAGAGATACTCGATCGCGCCGAAGAACTCAGGTCTAAACGTCGGGAGGCGATCGCTCAACTCGACAGCCTCACCCAGGCCATCTTTATAGAAATGTTCGGCGATCCAGTTACGAATCCTAAAGGCATTAAGGTTGTTCGCTTGTCAGAGATAACAACTAGAATCACAGATGGCGTTCACCAAAAACCCAACTATACCGAAAATGGAGTGCCTTTTATTTCGGTTAAAAACATCACGACAGGCTCACTAAAATTCGAGGATTGTAAATTCATCAGCCTTGATGATCACCTAAAGTTTACCAAGCGTTGTAAAGCCGAACGTTTAGACATTCTTTACACGAAAGTTGGTGCTACTTACGGTCGTCCTGCTCTCGTTAATACAGATTGCGAGTTTTCTATATATGTTAGCGTTTGCCTTATCAAGCCAGACAAAAAGCTAATAGATCCTTTTTTTCTAAATGCTGCGTTAGGTACAACTGCGGTAAAAAGTCAGGCAGATAGAAAGATTAAAGGTATTGGTGTTCCCGATCTTCATCTAGACCAAATCCAGAATTTTCTCATTCCTCTTCCCTCAATGAAGGAGCAAAACGAATTTGCACATCGCGTCGAAGCTGTAGAAAAACTCAAAGCCGCACACCGTGCCTCACTGTCAGAACTCGATGCGCTCTTCGCCTCCCTCCAACATCGTGCATTCCGAGGAGAATTATGACATGAACGCCATGCTAACCGAATTTACCCTCGCCAACTTCAAAAGTTACAGCACAAGCCGATTGCCCCTTGGATCGCTAACCGTACTAATCGGAGCCAATGCAGCAGGCAAAAGTAACGCCCTTGAAGGTTTGCGCTTTCTGTCCTGGCTGGCACAAGGGCAAAAACTCTCCAGCATTCAATATGCGGTAAATAGTGCAGACCGTGTTGTACGCGGTCGAGTAAATGACTTGTGCCATCGGGGAGAGTCAAATTTTACCATTGGTTGCCGTTTAGACTACCCAGATTGGAACCAACTCGATATAACCCTGAATGTGCGTGACGGAGAACTGCACATCAGTAATGAGCGAATCGTTGGCTCGACAAGTCAAGTGCCACTATATGACCTAGATCAGCCTTCTCAAGGAGTAGGGACTGATGTTGGTGTGGCATATAACAACTTTACAAAAGGGAAGAACAAACCACGAGTAACGTGCAGCGATCAGATGGCTATATTCGTGCAATTAGACACCCCTGCCCATTTTGATGCAAAGTACCCCAAATCCCAAAAAATAATTCCTGAAACCGTCCGCGAATATCAAAAAGTCTTACAAAATATCCTATTTTTAGATCCCGTCCCCGCCAGAATGCGCGAGTACAGCTTCAAATCTGATAAGCGATTACAAGAAGATGGCACTAATCTTTCCAGCGTTTTGTATCGCTTGTGGGAGAACCAAGCCGAAAATCGCGAGGCAATTCTCAACTTTATTCAGAGTCTACCAGAACAAGCTATAGATGGGCTAGATTTCCTTTTCGGTCCACGGGATGAAGTCATGGTGCAACTAGCAGAAACATTTGGCAATACGCGCCGCTATTGTGAGGCTGCATTATTATCCGATGGCACTTTACGGGTGTTAGCGATCGCCGCTGCTATGCTATCAGCTACCGAAGGCAGTTTAGTAGTCATTGAGGAAATCGACAACGGCGTTCATCCCAACCGCGCCAAGCATTTACTCGCCAGCATCCGAGATATTGCCGAACGTCGTAAATTGCGAGTGCTGCTATCGACTCATAACCCCGCGTTAATGGATGCCTTACCCGATGAGGCGATCGGCGATGTAGTGTTTTGTTACCGCAATCGAGAGTCAGGAGATAGCCGCCTGGTACGGCTTGGAGAAATGTATGATTTTCCAAGTCTGATATCTCAGGGGCCGCTCGGTCAACTGGTAACTGCTGGGATAGTCGATCGATTCGTCAAATCGCCACACACCCCTGAAGACAGAAAACAGCAAGCAATGGCATGGCTATCTCGGTTGCAGGAATACGGCAATGAGTAGTATTTGCTTGATTGATACGAGCATATTCCTCGAAATACTCAACGTTCCCAACTATAATCAGCATAGAGAATCAGTTCTCGAAGATTTTAAGACTTATTCTCTAGCTGGCTGTACTTTTCTGTTGCCAATGGCAACCATACTCGAAACAGGCAACCACATCGCCCAAAACGGGGACGGCACAATGCGAAGGAAAACCGCCATACGTTTTGTTAAAGAAGTTAAAGAAGCCTTCACAGGCGTAGCGCCCTGGAGGCCTACTACATTCCCGAGCACAGCAGAGATACTGGAGTGGATTGACCAGTTTCCTGATGAAGCTGGCAAAAACAAAGCTCCTAATAAACAAGAAGGAACAAGTTTCGGCGATCTCAGCATCATTCAGGAATTTCATAAGTCCTGTAATATCTTTTCAATGAGTGAAGTTTTTATCTGGTCACTAGACAAGGATTTACAGAACTATCGCCAAATGCCTAGATAAATATATGAGCCAGTTTACCTTTCTCCAAGCTGAATTCTCTACGATTTATGAATCCGCCACCAAAGCAGTTGATGCAGTACATCCCGACCCTCGCACCGCCTGCTTTTATGCCCGTCGAGCCTTGGAGTTAACCGTAAATTGGTTATATAAATACGATAATTCTCTAGAACTGCCTTATCAAGATAACCTAAGCAGTTTAATTCACGAACCTACTTTTAAAAACTTAGTAGGTGAAGCAATCTTTAACAAAACAAGAGTCATTATCAAACTAGGAAATCAGGCCGTACACAGTACCCGACCTATCTCTGTGAATGATGCTATAAATGCTGTACGGGAGCTGTTTCATGTTGCATACTGGTTAGCACATACCTATGGACGCAGTAGCAAACCAAATTCGGGGCTTACCTTCAACTCTGACGCATTGCCCAAGACTGCACCAGTTCCTAAACAAACCATTGAACAACTTCAGAAACTAGAAACTCAACTACACGATCGCGATGAAAAGCTTTCAACACTTCTAGCAGACAAAAATGCACTTGATGAAGAACTGAAACAACTACGGGCAGAATTAGCAGCAGTCAAGAAAGCGAGTGTAACCCAACCCGATACTCACGACTATTCTGAAGCTCAAACCCGCGATATTTTTATAGACCTTTTGTTAAAAGAAGCCGGATGGAACTTAGATCAACCACGAGATCGAGAGTTTCCGGTTACAGGGATGCCCAATTCATCAAATCAAGGTTTTGTTGATTACGTCCTCTGGGGCGATGATGGTAAACCTCTGGCAGTGGTAGAAGCCAAGCGCACCCGAAACGACCCCCGCACCGGGCAACAACAGGCTAAGCTATATGCCGATTGCTTAGAAAGCCAATTTAATCAGCGTCCAGTTATTTTCTACTCTAACGGTTACGAGCATTGGCTGTGGGATGATACTAATTACCCACCGCGACAGGTGCAAGGATTTTATAAAAAAACTGAATTACAATTACTTATACAGCGCCGAGCTACCCGTAAATCTTTAGCAGCAGGCACAATTAACTCTACCATTGCCGAACGTTATTATCAAACTCGTGGCATCCGTCACATTACCGAAGCCTTAGAGACTGATAAAGACCGCAAAGCCCTGATAGTTATGGCAACAGGTGCCGGCAAAACCAGAACAGCGATCGCGTTGGTCGATCTGCTGATGCGTTGTAACTGGGCTAAACGTGTTCTATTTTTAGCCGATCGTGTAGCTTTGGTAAATCAGGCAATCAATGTATTTAAGAAACATCTCCCCGATGCCGCACCAGTAAACTTAGTCACAGAAAAAGATACCGAAGGACGAGTATTTGCTTGCACCTATCCAACCATGATGGGATTAATTAATGATACCCGTGACGGTCAGCGTCGTTTTGGCGTAGGACATTTTGACCTAATTATTATTGATGAAGCTCACCGATCTGTCTTCCAGAAATACCGTACCATTTTCAACTACTTTGATTCTGTCTTGCTAGGGCTAACCGCTACGCCCAAGGATGAAATTGACCGCAATACTTACGGGCTCTTTGACTTAGAAAACGGCGTACCTACCGATGCTTACTCACTTGAAGATGCCGTAAAAGATGGTTATCTAGTCCCCCTGAAAGCAGTATCAGTGCCGCTTAAGTTCCAGCGACAAGGCATTAATTATGGCGAACTCTCTGAATCCGAAAGAGAAGAATGGGATGCGCTTGAATGGGACACAGAAGGCAATGCCCCTGATCGCGTAGAAGCAGAAGCAGTCAACAAATGGTTATTCAACAAAGATACCGTGGATAAGGTGCTAGAGCATCTGATGACTAGGGGATTAAAGGTTGCTGGGGGCGATCGGCTCGGCAAAACCATTATTTTCGCTAAAAATCAAGATCATGCAGAATTTATTGCTGAGCGGTTCAACGCCAATTATCCACACCTTAAAGGCGAGTTTGCCCGCGTCATTACCTTCAAAACCTCCTATGCTCAAAGCCTGATTGATAACTTTTCCCAAAAAGATAAAGAACCTCATATCGCCATCTCAGTGGATATGCTCGACACTGGGATTGACGTGCCAGAGGTAGTTAATCTGGTGCTGTTCAAAATTGTTCGCTCCAAAACTAAGTTCTGGCAGATGATAGGACGAGGTACGAGGCTATGCCCTGACCTATTTGGACTGGGGCAAGATAAAGATTTTTTTTACTTGTTTGATTATTGCCAAAATTTAGAGTTTTTTCAGCACAACTCAGAGACTGTTAATGCACCCATAACAAAATCATTGGGTCAGCAATTGTTTACCGCTCGATTAGAATTAATCGGAGAGCTAGATAAAAGAATACCAGAAAATCAACCAATTAATCCAGTAAAACTGAGCCAACTTCAAGAGTATCAAGCTGCCTCTAAAGAACCCAATACCGATGCAGAATTGCGCCAGGAACTAGCCAATTTACTAAATACCGAAGTGGCGGCTATGAATACTGAAAACTTCATAGTGCGACCTAAACAACGATTCGTAGAGAAATATGCTAATTCCGCAGCATGGGCATCGTTATCGATCGATGATTTTCTGGAACTTAGTCAAGAAATCGCTGGTTTGCCCTCCCAATTGGAAACAGAAACGGAAGAAATAAAAAGATTTGATGTTTTGATGCTGAAGTTACAATTAGCAATCCTGCGCTCTGACTCGACATTTAAGCGTTTACAAGAACAGGTGAAGTCACTTGCAGGGTTGTTAGAGGAGAAATCTGCCATTCCCTTCGTGCAAGAACAGCTAGCCCTGATTCACGATGTACAAACCGATGAGTGGTGGCAAGATGTGACATTACCAATGCTGGAGGTGTTACGCAAACGCCTACGGGGGTTAATAAAGCTGATTGAGAAACAAAAACGCCAACCTATTTACACCGACTTTGAGGATGTAATGGGGGATGAAATAATAGTAGAGTTGCCTGGTTTTACAGCATTAGATAACTTTGAGAAGTTCCGTGCTAAAGCAAGGGCTTTTTTGCGATCGCATGAAGATCATGTGGTCATTTTTAAACTACGAACTAACAAACAGCTCACTCCATCCGACCTCTCTGAGTTACAGAAGATATTGCTAGAGAATAAATTAGGGGTAGAGGAGGATATAGACCGTGCAAAAGAAGAGTCACACGGGTTAGGTTTATTCGTCCGTTCCTTAGTAGGACTCGATCGTGAGGTAGCCAAACAGGAACTAGCTAAGTTTATATCTGGTAAAAATCTTAACTCCAATCAGATTGAATTTGTGGATATGATTGTGAATTACCTAACCGCACATGGCGCAATGGATGCAGCAATCCTCTATGAATCCCCGTTTACCGACATTACGCCACAGGGGCCAGAGGGATTATTTACCTCGACTCAGGTAGATGAATTATTTTCTATTCTTGAAGAAGTTTCTACACGGGCTGCTGCATAAGACACAGCAGTAAAACCTGGGGCGTTGCAAATAATCTGGGTTGAAGCACAATTGTGATTGCAGTGAACCCTGGCTTTTGGTGTTGAGGAACGTGGGGAGTGGCAGTTGTCCTCGCCCTTGAATGTTTAAAATCCAAGATAGCCAGCGATCGCCACTCTCGGATTACAGCGATCGCACAATATCAAGATAATCCTTAGCCCTATACCTCTTCTTTTAACCCATCCTCCAACAGCCTCCGCACTCGGGTTCACTTTCTTGCGCCCCGTCTTTTGTGCCAAGATCGACAGTTTGCGACGATAAAAGCCCCAGAGTTTCTGACAATCTCCAACGAATGCCCGAAAATCGTATTCGTCTCATCCGACTTTAGTTTCTCTCAGGAACAGAAACAATCAACAGTTTCTGTTCCTGAGAAAGTAACAAACTATAATCGATCGCCCATTAGCTACAACCGCACGATTACCATAAATATAAAATTCTGTATTTTTTCATACCTTAAACCGAGATGCGTGCGATCGACTATGATGAGGTCGATCGCCAAAAATCACTCTTGTCAACGTTCCTAATTAGAAAGGTTTCTAAATTCGCGAGTTCCCTGATAACCTGATAAATCAGCTAACTCCTGCAAAGATTTTTGCCCTGAGTAAAACTTACCATTGATTTCCCAAGTAGGAGTACCCTGAATCTTGGCAGCTTCACAAAGATCGCGACGAGCATTCTTCCCTTGCGGATTGCACTCGATATAATTGATAATGCGAGCCGCTTCTTTGCCAAAACTTTCCTTCTGCGCTTGACAGTGATCGCAGGTAAAAGAACCGTACATTTTAGCTCCCACTCTTTTTAAATGTCGCGCTAAAGCAATTTCTGAAGTACCAGAAGATGTTGTGGTATTCATACTTGTTTCCTTAGCTGTACCGAGATTGTTGACATCGGCATAAAGAGCCAGAGAAGAAATCAGCACTAACATAGACACCAGAATCCCTATAAAAAATAGTTGCCCGATATCATCCCATTCGCGACCGATTAATGCTAAGACAAACAAGCTAGTTGCAAACAAAGCAGACGCTATACAGTAAATACAAGCTGCTTTGATATCAACAGCCAGTACATACATCAGATAGCCGCTGAAAATCGTCATAGCTGTGCTACCAGCAAACAGAAATAATCCCGTCCAAGACTCTAACTTAGAGCGGAAACTCTTCTGTTCTGCGGGATTAACAAGTAGGGGAGCTACGGCAAAAACTATCATGCTCAAATAGCCCAAAAAACCGAACAAAGAAAGAGGCAAACCAAAGACATAGGCATAGGGACTCGAAAGCACGATATCGCAGCCTTCGATCGGACAAACTGCCGTTCCGTTGGATAACTTGACTACTGTTAGATAGGCAGTGATCGCAGCCCCTATCGAGGCAATTCCTGCCGTAATGGGTCGAGAATAGCGGTGAATCCAAGGCTGAGAACGTTGACGACGCATAGTATATTTGACCTCAAAATATATGTTTCAATTGTGGCGTAAGTTCGGCAATGCCCGCCCAGCGAACACTCTATTTCAAAACTCTAGTCGCATTGAAAATTGCTGCTAAAGCGACCCCAACATCGGCAAAAACGGCCTCCCACATTGTAGCTAACCCAAAAGCACCAAAAGCAATAAATATGCCTTTGACTAACATGGCAAAAATAATATTTTGCCAAACAATATTGTGAGTTTTTCTGGCAATTTGGATAGCTTCAGCCACCTTGGACGGTGCATCTGCCATAATTACAACATCGGCAGTTTCGATCGCTGCATCGGAGCCCAAACCCCCCATCGCTATGCCCACATCAGCCCTAGCAAGCACTGGTGCATCATTAATTCCGTCTCCAACAAAGACAATTTTATCGCCTTTTTTAGATTGACCGATCAGTTTTTCGATCGCCTCTACTTTTCCTTCGGGTAATAACTCAGCTAAGTAGGAATCTAAACCGAGCTTTTTCGCAACACTATCGGCTACAGCTTGATTATCTCCTGTGAGCATCACGATTCGCTCAACACCCAGTTTCTTGAGGTCGCGAACAGCCTGTACTGCGTCTTCCTTAAGCTCGTCAGCAATCAAAATATAGCCAGCGTAGCGGTTGTCTACCGCTAAATGGACGATCGTACCTTCAGCATTGCAGACATCGTGAGCAATGTTTTCTCGGTGCAGCAAACGGTCATTTCCCGCCAGCACAATTTGATTATTTAATTTTGCTCGGATGCCATGTCCCGCTATTTCTTCGTAATCTTTCACATCCGATAAATCTATTTTTCCGCCGTAAGCTTCCAGAATAGATTTCGCGACTGGGTGATTGGATTGAGATTCTACTTTAGCCGCTATTTCCATTAACTCTGTTTGGGAAAAACCATTCTGAGGCACAATTTGTGCCACTTTAAAAACTCCTTTTGTCAGAGTTCCTGTTTTGTCCAAAACAACTGTCTTGACTGATGTCAGGGTATCTAAAAAAGTCGAGCCTTTAACCAAAATACCGCGCTTGGCTGCACCGCCAATTCCCCCAAAGTATCCCAAAGGAATGCTAATCACCAATCCGCAAGGGCAGGAAATAACTAACAAGACTAGGGCGCGGTAAACCCATAAAAATCTGTCTGCATTAGTTGCTCCTGAAATGAACAAAGGCGGAATTAAAGCCACTGCTAGCGATGCAAATACTACAAACGGCGTGTAGTAACTGGCAAATTTGGTGATAAATTTCTCAGTTTCAGCTTTTTTGCTTCTGGCATTTTCTACTAATTCCAGAATTCTGGAGATTGAAGATTCGCCGAAGAGTTTGGTAACTTTGACGGTGAGAACTCCTGTCTGGTTAATTGTTCCTGCTAAAACTGTTTCTCCAACTTTCACGGTTCGAGGTACTGATTCTCCAGTTAGTGCAGATGTGTCAATCTGAGAGTTGCCGTCGATAATTTCACCGTCTAAGGGAATTTTTTCTCCCGGTTTGACAAGGATGATATCGCCGACGGCTACGGTTTCTGGCGGAACTTTTTTGATGTCGCCATTTGCCTTGAGGTTGGCGCTGTCTGGGCGAATTTCTAAAAGCGATCGAATTGATTGACGCGATCGCCCAACGGCAAATTCTTGAAAAAGTTCTCCGATTTTGAAAAACAACATCACCCCGACTGCTTCAGGGAGTTTGTGAATGGCTACAGCGCCGAGTGTTGCTATAGTCATTAAGAAATTTTCATCAAAAAATCGACCTCGCAGAATGTTGCGACCCGCACTGGTTAAAACATTCCATCCGCTTAAAAGATAGGCTGGGATGAAAACCAGATATTCACCTATACAATAGGGCGTGTTGTGCAGTTTTTCTTCAAAAATTAAACCGCCCACAAATAGGACAACAACCGATATCACAGGAATCAATTCTTGCTTCAGGTTAAAATCTCCGTTCCCCTGGCCGTGGCTTTGGTTCTGGTTCTGATTCTCATGACTGAGCTCGGGACGATCGTCGTGACTGCAACTACAGCAGCCGGAATCTGATGCTTTTGTCTTTTTCATGATGCCTCCTAGATCGAAAAACACAATTAACTTATGAACATATATTCATACTATATCTCCAAAGCTAACAATTTGGTAAATTATTGAGTTAAAAGTTTGGCTGCTAGTTAGCTCAAGTTTGCGGTCACAAGTTGCGATCGAGAGTAAGAATTATTATCGTTTTGCTCATGTTAAGTAAAAATTATTGACTCATATTATGTGCTTGCCTGTGTCACATCCCATTGTTTGGTTTACCATTGCTGCATTTTTGACGCTTTGACTATCCACGATGGCTTCAGACGGACTCACCGCTCGGTTGTGGCTAACTTTAACCCAGGCTCTAAGTCGGTCATTTAGCCTCAGCAAAATTCCGTCTTTACGCTGGCAAACATTGTGCCATTGATAAGTAACAGAATTCGCAACGTTTTACGCTCGGCTGCGTTCTTGGCTTCCATGTGACATCCACAGTCTGACATCGTGCCTTCTGTTTAGCTTGTTGTTATTCGTTTTTTGAGCAGTTGTAGCGGGTACATTCATAAACTCCTTTTGCTACATCAGCCAATAACTCTTCAACCATTTCCAAAATTTCAGCAACTCGTGCATCGGCGAGTTGATAGCTCGTATACCGTCCTTGCTGCAGGGTGTTTACCAGACCGCAATCACGGAGACAACCCAAGTGGTTTGAGGTGTTAGATTGCGATAACCCGGTTGCTTCAATAATTTCACTCACGGTCATTGGACGCGATCGCAGCACGTCCAAAATCGCCAATCGGGATGGATCAGAAAACCCACGAAAGAGTTTTGCTTTCAAGCGAGTGGACTGGGATTGAGCAGAGAAAATCATATGCTTAGCTTCAATACAAAGCTCTTTTATATCATCATATCAGCACACAATGATATGTCAACACCTGAAAGCTCATTTATACCCTTACATGAGCAGCGTCGCAATTCCCACATCCGCTATTGCCCAAGCCGGAGCATCGTTAATCCCATCTCCCAGCATCGCTACAATTTTCCCTGGTGCTTGCAGTGTTTAGATTTGAGCTGTTTTTTGTCTGGTCCAACTTCAGCAAAAACGCGCTGGATACCAGCAGAAGGGGCCATCGACTCCACTCATGCCTTGGAGTTTGACTGTCAGATGATTCATATACGCACTCTGAAATTGGGAATGGGTAATATTCTGACTTCTGTGTTCAAGCGCCTGGACAGCCAACAGATGAGCTCGCTTTCCTAACTTCATTTTCCGGTTGCACAGTTTGAATGGTTCTCAATTTCGTCTTGAGATCGGCTTCAACATTGGCATTTTAGCAGCCCGTAGGCATCTGGGCTGCTGAAGCGAAATTTCATCCTAATTTCATTTGACTGTGAAATACTAGGTTGAATAGAGCATTTCTAGCTCTTGGTCATTGCTTATCGGTCGCTTGTGGGAAAATGCTAATAAGTAACTTTACCTAATGGGTGTCGCTTACTTACCTTGGCAAAATACCAACCGTTAAACCTGGGGCACTCAACCTGATTTCAAGGACACTGCCAACGATGATATTCCACAAATATGTTCAATCTCCGGCAATTATTAGCAGCTTTTCTGGAATTTTGTTCAGTATAATTTTGCTAAGTTCTCCTGTCGCTGTTTTTGCCCATGCTGGCCACGGAGATGAATTTAAGCATAGCGACGAAGCAACTGAAACTCCTACTGCTATTTCTGTCGATGCCGAAACAGCAAAACGATTAGGAATTAAAGTTTCCCCTGCCGCTCGACAGCGACTAGATATCGGCATCAAAACCACCGGACAAATTGAAACTTTACCCAACGAAAAAGTAGAAGTTACAGCTCCTGTTGCTGGGAAAGTAGTAGAGTTGCTAGTTAAGCCTGGAGACAAAGTATCAAAAGGTCAACCGATTGCGGTTTTATCCAGTTCAGAATTAGGACAGTTGCGGGTTGAATCTCTCTCGAAACGTGCCGAAGCTGAGGCGGATTTGCAGCAAGCAGAAGGCGATCTAAAACTAGCACGAGAAAATTACGATCGCCTCGTGAAAATAGCTGAAGCTGAAATAGCACAAGCCCAAACTCAATTAGCAGCAACTACCCAACAGTACGAAAAAGAGCAAGAATTAGTAAATAAACGCTCTGTTGTCAAAGTTGCTAAAGAAAATTATCAGCGCCAGATTGAAATAGCGCAAGCCGAAATAGCCCGGGCAGAAACAGAATTAACTATTGCTAAAGAACAGTTCGATCGCGATCGAGAGTTGGTGGCATCAGGAGCGATCGCGCGGCGCACAATGCTGGAATCGCAAGCCCGCTTCGCCGAAGCACAAGCCGCTGTTGCTAAGGCAAAAAGCCGTCCTGAAGTTATCAAAGCCCAAACCGAAATTAAACAAGCCGAAGTAGACCTGCCGATGCGGGAGTTGCGGGAATCTCAAGGCAGAGTAGCAGAAGCAAAAGCTCAACTTACCAGAGCTCAGAGCCGCCGGGAAGTCCTAGAAGCCGAGAACCAACTCAAACGCGGCAAAACTGCCGTCGAAGTCGCTCAGTCGCGCATTCGCTTGGCTGACGCAGCCTATCAAGCGCGGCTCCAACAATTAGGAACTGCTGCCAACGATCGAGGACTCGTTACCGTAGTGGCTCCGATTTCCGGGACGGTAGCCGATCGCTTCATCACCCCAGGAGAGTCAGTAGACGCTGAAAAACCGTTGATGAGTCTGTTAAATGACAGCCGCGTTTTTGCCACAGCCAATATTTACGAAAAAGACCTGAATCAAGTAAAACAGGGTCAGGAAGTCAGGGTAAAAGTCGCTAATTTACCCAATCGCATTTTTAAGGGAAAAATTACCTTCATTGGCTCATCCGTGTCAGGAGAAACGCGGGTTGTGCTGGTAAAAGCAGAATTAGATAATATTAACGGCGAATTAAAGCCCGGACTGTTTGCTGAGTTGGAGATTTTAACCGACAAAACAGCAACAAATATTTTAGCAATTCCGAGTGCAGCGGTAGTGGATGTTAGCGGTAAAAAAACCGTTTACATCCAAAATGGCAATGCTTATCAAGCTGTTGAAGTTGAACTAGGTCAAACTGCCGGAGATTTAGTTGAAGTTAAGAGCGGTTTATTCGAGGGAGATTCGATAGTAACGCAGCGAGCACCTCAACTTTACGCACAATCTTTGCGGGGGGGCGGCAGCCATGAACACTCAGAAGAGGAAGAAAAGAAAGAGGCAAATCCAAAGGTAACAGAGGTTAATTTTAATAATTTACCCGTGTCTTTATGGTGGGCGGGAATAGGGGGAGGAGTTGCGA
>NZ_JAUBQH010000075.1:20796-28065 GCF_036701145.1 Microcoleus sp. Pol17C6 | reverse complement strand
TAGCATTGCACCTTTAATTTCAGGATCTGGCTTATTAATCTGTATCCTGAGCTACTATTTAACGTGCGCTTACCCTGTTATGATTAATGACAACCATCAATGATCAACTTCCCACTATCAACTGCCAACTGCCAACTGTCAACTGTCTAATGACTAATGACCATTTCCTTTGTGTTTTCGGCAGCCAGCCCTGATACTTTCTGCGAAATGGGAATTTCTATGACAAACTCTGCACCTTCCCCGGGCGTAGAAATACACTGCAATTTGCCTCGGTGTTTTTCAACTATAATCTGATAGCTGATTGACAGTCCCAAGCCTGTGCCTTTGCCGACGGGTTTAGTAGTAAAAAATGGATCGAATAACTTGTGAATAACTTCTTGATTGATTCCCATCCCGTTGTCGGCAATGCGAATTGTTACTGTGTCTGAATTCGCACTGGTGCTAATCCGAATTCGGTTGTGGCGAGAATATATTTCTTGTGAAGAGTGATTGCTGTTGTAGTCTTCGAGGGCGTCTAGCGCATTTCCTAAAAGATTCATAAATACTTGATTGAGCTGACCTACATAGCACTCAACTTTTGGGAAGTGGCCGTAGTCTTTGATAATCTCAATAGCGGGACGAAGTACATTAGCTTTGATTCGGTGCTGCAAAATTAGCAACGTGCTTTCGATTCCTTCGTGAATATCTACTCGCTTCATTTGCGATTCGTCGAGTCTGGAAAAGTTGCGTAAGGATACAACTAAGTCGCGGATGCGATCGGCTCCTACCTTCATTGATTCCAAAATCTTCGTAAAGTCTTCCATTAAGTAATCAACTTCAATATCTTCGGCTGCTTCTACAATTTCCGGGACGGGATTTGGGTATTTCTCCTGGTAAAGATGGAGCAAACCGAGCAAGTCTGTGGCGTATTGGCTGGCGTGGGTGATGTTGCCGTAAATGAAGTTAATCGGATTGTTAATTTCGTGGGCGACGCCGGCGACTAGCTGCCCGAGAGAAGAGATTTTTTCGGTTTGGATTAGTTGAGTTTGAGTTTGGTGCAACTCGTGGACAGCTTTTTCGAGCTCGGCTGCTTGCGATCGATACTGTCCCTCGGACTGCTTGAGTGCTTCCAAAACTTGGACGCGATCGCTAATATCTGTGTGAGTTCCCACCCACTCGCGAACGCTGCCGTCGGCTGCCAAAAGGGGGACGCCCCGTACCCAGAAATGTCTGTAGCTGCCGTCTGCGGCTCGCAAGCGGTGCTCGACTTCGTAGAGACTTTTTGTTTCTATTGCCCGCATCCAAGCTTGTACTGTGCGATCGCGGTCTTCTGGGTGTACTGCTTGTATCCAGTTGTCCTCCTCTTCAAAGCTGATGCCCGTATAAGCTATCCAATCAGGCTGAGGCTTGTCGAAGATTCCGTTAGCGTCTGTCATCCAAACCATCTGTGCGGTGGCCATTGCCAGCGATCGATATCTTTCCTCACTCAGACGCACAGATTCTTCGGCTTCTCGGCTGGCTGTCACGTCGCGCAAAATAGCTGTGAATATGATTTCGCCTGCCACATCGAGTTTGGAAATAGAAGCTTCGGCAGGAAATTGCGTACCGTTTCGGCGGCGGGCGAAAATTTCTTTGCGGTTGCCCATGTTTCGGGCTTGTTTAACGCCGCAGCCGAAATTGCTGACGAGGAGACTGTGAGGGGTGGCAAAAGCTTCGGGCAACAGGATGCTCAGGGATTGCCCGATCGCCTCAGCAGCCGTCCACCCGAAAATCCTTTCTGCCCCTTGGTTGAACAGGATAATTTTTTGCTCAGCATCCACCGAAATAATCGCGTCGTCGGCAATTTCTACAATGCCGGCGAAACGAGCTTGAGACAGTTGCAGGGCTTTTTCAGCGTGTTTGCGATCGCTGATGTCGCGGGCGATCGTCGAAATGTATGTGAGTTTCTCGTCCGGTGCGCAGTGGGAGATGAGGACTTGGCTGACGGGAATTTCGAGTCCCGATGTTGACAGGAAGGTGGTTTCTCCACTCCAAAAGCCTTCGGAAACAGCGGTGGCGATCGCTTGATTCAAATTGCTGCGGGCTGACGCTGGCGTGAATTCTGCAACTTGTAGGTTGGATATATCTTCGTTTTCGTCTATACCCACCATTTTTCTGCCTGCTTTGTTGATGTAAACGGCGCGTCCTTCGAGGTTGCAGATACCTACAAAATCCGGGGTGGCTTCCAGAATTGCTGCCAGACTTCTGTTGGCGATTTCGGCTTTTTTGCTTTCAGTAATATCCCGCGCGATGGTAACTATACCGCTAATATTTCCTAGTCCGTCCCGGTAAGCACTTTTTGTAGAAAGAAATGTCCGCAAATTTCCTTTAACTGGCAGGTCTTCTTCGATCGCTTGCGTTGTTCCCGTTGTCATAATTGGGCGATCGGTTTTGCTAATTTTGTCGGCAATTTCCGGGTGAAATAATTCGCTGTCATCTCTGCCGATAATGTCGTCTACAGACTTGCCAATTATACTGGCTCCCGCAGCATTGAGCATCAGGTAACGGCCCTGAATATCTTTGACAAATAGGGCTGCTGGCGTACTATTGATGACGGCAAGCAATAGGTTGTAGTTTTTTTGAAGTGCCTGCTTGGTTGTTTTAGTGTCGAAAATTTGCTCCTGCAATTGCTCATTGGCGAGTTGCAGTTGGATAGTCCGTTTCTCAACTTTAGTTTCTAAGTCTGATTTAGCTTTCCTAAGTCCCAGTTCCGCTCGATAGCGCTTCCGGTCTGCGCTGCAAAGAGTTTTGGCATTCTGCCAAATCAGAACTGTAAAAATAATCACGTTCAATACGCTTAACAGCGATATCCCTACCTCCGGCGTGTAGGCTTGTAACCGCTCTCCGGATATGATGAAATAACCGACTACAGGCGGGATAATGATTGCCCGTGGTAACAAGCGCCTCGCCATGATGCCGCCGGCGCGATCGCTCGTCATTACTGCGATCAATCCTCGCTCAGGACTGGCAAATAAAATTCCGAAGCTCAGCAACATAAATGCTGCGGAAGTGTGCAAAGCCATGCCTGTATTTTTGCCAATTTGGTAAAATAAAGCTTTGTCGTAGAAATACCCTATCAAACCCGTAAATGCAATTAAAAATCCTGAACAGCTTAAGATTTGAATTCGCAGGTATTTAGGGCGACGTTCTGACAGCAGCAGCAGCGCTGTTCCCAGTAATAAAAAAGCACCAGCAGTATTCGGTGCCATGCGTCCTGGTGTTCCGGTGATTGTCAAGGTGTAACTTTCTTTAAATAGCAGTTGGTCGATGCCTAAGTCTAAATTAAAGCTATATTGAACTAGGGTTAATAGGCTAATTAATATAATTAAAAATGAACATCCAAAAATTAAATATTTATGATGTTTTTGAGGCGTTCTTGCTGTTAATTTGGCGCGCCGGATCAGTTGGATGAATAGAGAAAATCCGCTCAAAATAAAGCAGACCGCAGTATTGGCTTTCATCGTCACAAGTCCGGGCAGAATGCTTTTTAAGAGTGGCAGATCGAATATCCAACCCAAAATGACTGTACAGCCGATCGCCATTACTGCAATACTCGCTTTTTTGGAAAAAGACTGGACAGCAGCCATTCGGGTTGAGGGCGTTTGCAGTTGTTGTGCTCGTTCAAAAACTTCCAATTTCTCGCTCCCTCAAATTATTTGGTTTTCTACGTATCTAAGGTAACAATAAACACTCTAGTGAGATTGTTGCCCGCTATACAAAGCTGCTTAAGATTTTCTCAAAGCTGCCTAAGCATAAAATATGAATTATTTTATCTAACTTTAGAGAGATAGTCAAATGAAAGTTGAAGGCTCTTACGTAGAAGGCATTCGGCAGAATTAAGTAAGTTTTTCTTATTAAATTAAAATAAAAAATTCCTTGTTCCTTGTTCGTTGTTCCTGCGATTTCGGAAATTGGCGCCCGATTCATCGGCAAGACCGAGTGTTTTTACTCAGTACATGGAGGGATAAGGGTAGCGGATGAATCACTCTGTAACAAGATCACTCGGATTGTAAACCGGGTGCTGTGGCTGTGGGAAATGCGGCATAACAGATAAGACTCGGCGGTTGAAACCGCTACTACAAAAACAAAGTCCCAGCAGAGAGGGACTAAAGAGGGCATATTAAAGTCGGATTTGGTAACTGTCAACTGTCAACAGTCAACTGTCAACAGTCAACTAACTCCCAAATTTAGAAGTGCTTGCAAAGCTTCGGTTGCTGAGGGGTAACGCTGGGGGAAAGCGTAGAGCACCATCTTGTCTAAAACGCGAGCCAATTCCGGGGTGACAGTTGCATTTTTCTGCCAGATGAGATTGCCTAAATTATCAACTCGGAGTTGTTTCGGGCGCATCCCTGTCAAGGCTTGAATCCCGATGAGCCCGACAGCATAGATGTCGCTGCAAAATTTCGGTGAACCGATGGCTTGTTCGGGGGGAATGTAGTCTTGCTGAGTACCGCCGCGCGATTTCGTTTGACCGATGCTGTTTTGTGAAGTGTTGATTTCTTTAACTGCCCCAAAGTCAATTAATACAATCTTGCCATCTGATGTCCGCCTGATTAAGTTTTGAGGGTGAACGTCGCGGTGAATTACATCTTGTTTGTGAACAAATACAAGCACTTCCAAAATATCTGTCAACAAAGCAATAACCCGATCTTCTTCCCAAGGTTGACCTTCGATTAGTTCTTGATACAAGGGTTGCCCTTCGATGAATTGATAGACTAAATAAAAATATCCATCTTCTTCAAAGCGAGCTAACAATTCTGGTATCCGATCGTGTTGGCCCAATCGATATAAAACGCGCGTTTCTCGATCGAATAGGTGGCTGCTTCTCTCAGACTGGCTTTTCAGGCGCTTGACGAGGCACAAAGGGCGATCGGGCAAATTTTCATCTTCAGCCAGATAGGTATCGCTGTACTCGGTGCTGACCAAATGTTCTCTAATTCGGTAACGCATCCGCAGCAGCTTTTGCAACATTGGATCGACAGAATTAGCTGGTTGTGTGCCTTTTTGTACAGCTCTCATAATGCAGTCCCAAAGATTTGCTCCGACGACTCTTTCTTCTTGTCCAATAATTTCTGCTTGCTTCAGTATCTTGGTGAGGTCTTTCCACAAGTTGTAGCCGACATACCGCCCCAGGTAGCCCACTGTGTACCCACGGGCGATCGGATCGTTTTGCTGAATTTCTTGATAGGTCAAACCCCCTACAACGCCTCGAATTATCGACTGTTGCAACCGACTCAGGTGTTTTTCCGTTTGTTCGTATACCAGATTGTCCAAAAACAATATTGCTTCTTCTACTGTCATAGCTTCATATTTTAAGTGATTTGTACAGGAGCCACGCATTTTTATATCCCTAGATTTCTGTTATATATAATTTCTATTAAATTTGCTAGATTGTCTACTTATTGAAATATATTTTTACCAATATGACTTTTATGACTTTATGTTATTCATTTTATGAATTGACGTTTTAAATAGTTACTGCTACTATCTCAACTACAACTTTTAACTAGAGAGTACATTGCCAAATTAAACTCTCGCAGATTCGACTTTACAACTGCAAACATCAGAAACGAGTGTTGTCAATTAATAGGTAAATTAATCATGTCTATCTTCAGTACCGCAACCAGCTTCCCTGTCGGCGAAGGGCCGAGTGACGTTGTTGTAGCAGATTTTAACAAAGACGGTAAGCCAGATCTCGCCACAGCGAATCAAGGAACTAACAACATCTCGATTCTGTTGGGGACAGGCACTGGCAGCTTTGGCACTGCCAACAACTTTAACATCAGCTTTACGCCCATAAGTCTGGCATTAGGGGACTTTAACAGCGACGGCAACCTCGACATAGCTTCTGTAAAGACGGACAGCGCAGATGTAGGTCAAGTAGCCATCCTGTTGGGAAATGGCACAGGTAGCTTTGGCACTCCCACGAGCTTTTATACGGGGGAAGCTGATGGGAAGTCAGAGTATGGCCTTGGTGTTGGTGCGGGTGACTTTAACAGCGACGGCAAGCTAGATTTAGTTACGATAGGCAATAACAATCTATCGATCCTGTTAGGAACTGGTACAGGCAGCTTTGGGGCTCCTACTAACCTTAATGTTAATGGGTCGAATTCGCGGTTTTTCGCCGTGGAAGACTTTAATGCTGACGGCAAGCTCGACTTAGCTTTCATAGACTCTTCTGATAATGTATCGATCCTGTTGGGGACAGGGACAGGCAGCTTTGGGACTCCTACTAAATTTAAGGCGGGGAACAATCCGATCGGGCTCGCCACAGGGGATTTCAATGGGGATAACAAGCCAGATTTAGCTGTAACAAACATCGGCGAATCTAAAAACGTATCAATCCTGTTGGGGACAGGGACAGGCAGCTTTGGGGCTCCCACTAACTTTAATGCGGGGGACTTTCCCAATAGTGTTGCTGTTGGGGACTTTAACAGCGATAACAAATCAGACTTAGCTGTGACGAGCAATGGTATCTCCATTTTGTTGGGAAATGGTACGGGCAGTTTTGGTGCGCCCGCCAACTTTTCGGCTGGGGAAGATCCCTTTGTCATTGCTGTTGGGGACTTTAATGCTGACGGCAAGACAGACTTAACTACGACAAACGATACTGAAGAATCTAGCTACGTCTCGGTTTTGCTCAACAAAAACGATGATGTAGCGGATGGTAGCGGCAATGAGGACAATGATACGGCTGGTGTTTCTGTTAGTCTTACCGAAACGGAAGTTACAGAAGGCGGCGCGAATGGCAGTTACCAGCTCAAATTAAAGTCGCAGCCAACAGCCCCCGTTACCATCACTCTCACAACCAATAATCAGATTCAGCCGATCGGCCCTGTGACTTTCACTCCAAATAATTGGAATGTTGCTCAAACCGTTACGGTAAAAGCTGTTGACGATACAGTTGCCCAAGGTACAGACAGCGCTAATATTACTCACACTGCAACTAGCACTGATGCTAAGTATAACGAAATTTCGGTGCCAGGGGTGATAGTGGCGATCGACGATAACGACACTACGCCGACACCGACGCCGACACCGACGCCAACGCCAACGCCAACGCCGACACCAGTCACGCCGACGCCAACGCCGACGCCAACGCCAGTGACGCCGACACCAGTTACGCCGACACCAGTTACGCCGACGCCAGTTACGCCGACACCAACGCCGACGCCAACGCCAGTGACGCCGACGCCAACGCCGACGCCAGAGACGCCGACGCCAACGCCAGTGACGCCGACACCAGTCACG
>NZ_JAUBQH010000075.1:0-20696 GCF_036701145.1 Microcoleus sp. Pol17C6 | reverse complement strand
CCGACACCAGTGACGCCAGAGACGCCGACACCAGTGACGCCAGAGACGCCGACACCAGTGACGCCAGAGACGCCGACACCAGTGACGCCAGAGACGCCGACGCCAGTGACGCCAGTGACGCCGACACTAGGGACGCCCCCACTGATACTTGCAACTCCAGACATTATTATTAATGCACCAGCGGGATTCTTAGTCACTTGGGAAGCAGGTGGCACAGCCAGATTCTTTGTCAAACTCAACAGCCCACCTACTGCTGATGTGAGTATTACTTTTAGTACCAATAATGCGGGAGAAGGAGTAATTGACAGGCCAACTGTTACCTTCAATTCTACTAATTGGAATCAAGAGCAGATGGTGAGCGTAAGAGGCGTTGATGATTTTGTAGTTGATGGAGAGCAAAATTACATGATTATTGCCGACCCTGCTGTTAGCGCCGATCCCAATTACTCCGGGTTAACTACATCAATTGTTTACGCTTACAATAATGACGATGACGATCCTCTTCTTGAGACGAGCGTTAGTATAGGCTGCGTTATTGATGGTTACATCTCCGGTGCAACCATCTTCCTAGATGCTAACAAAAATGGCATTAAAGATAGTAACGAACCATCAACTACTACTGACTTTAACGGTGAATATCAGCTCGATATTCCCTTGGAGACTTTCGACAAAAATAAAAATGGGAAAATCGATGCAGATGAAGGCAATTTAGTAGCTTTTGGAGGGACGGATACGGGCACGGGTTTGCCGCTGGAAACGCCTGTTGCAGCGCCTGCGGATGCCACTGTTGTTACTCTGTTAACCAGTTTGGTAACTGATTTGATGGCTGGGGGAATGACGCAGAGTGAAGCCGAGTCAAAAGTTAAATCTACTCTGTCTATTCCTGCGGGAGTTGACTTATTAGACTTAGATCCGATCGCCTCTACAGCCAAAAAGGAAGCGGGCGGCGTTGAAACTCTAGTCGCCATGACAAAAGTCCAAAACGTCATCACCCAAACCAGCAGCCTCATAGACGGGGCATCTACGGCTGATAATGGTGCGATCGTCAAAGCTGTTGTCGGGGCAATTAACAGTAAAATTCAATCCGGTGGTTCCCTGGATTTGAGCGATGCGGCGCAGGTAGAAAGCATTATCCAGCAATCAGTTGCCAAGGTAAAAGAAAGTGACACCAATCTCAACACTGAAAAACTTTCCCAAATTGCCCCGGAAGCGGCGAAGGTAATGGCTGAGGCTAATCAACGCACGGATAATGTTAAATCTAACTTTTTGCCTGAATTTATTCCCTCGGAAATTGCCAAAGTCCAAAAGGTGACATTAGGTGAAAGTTCGATCGCCCTCGAAGAAGCGGCGGCTGGCACAAAACCAATCGCACAGGTAGTTTCCGAAAATACTGGCGAATTTTTAACTGCCAAAATTCAAGGAAATCCAGCACCGGCTCAACCCGCTGTTCCAGTTGTGCAAGGTGATGTGGAACTTGTCAATACTTCTCCTGAAATTCTCGGCGCTGAGGGCAAAAATCTTGTCGGTACTGATGATAGCGATACTTTAATCGGCGACAGCGGTAACGATTTTATCAGTGCCAGAAAAGCTAGCGATTCCCTCGATGGTGGCGGTGGCAATGACACGATTTACGGTGGGCGGGGACTCGATACGCTGACAGGTGGCAGTGGTGATGATATCCTATTTGGAGGCCGCGGTGCTGACAGTTTGGACGGCGGTATCGGCAATGACAGTTTGTACGGTGGCAAGGGAGAGGATACTTTGCTTGGCGGTTTGGGTAATGATTTTCTCAGCGGCGAAAATGGCAACGATTTTCTGATTGGAGGTAGCGGGAGCGATCGCTTTTTGTTAACTCCAAGTATCGGCTCGGATACGGTGGTTGATTTTGAGGTGGGTATCGATAAATTTGCCCTCGATAACAGTTTGACTTTCCAGCAGTTAGAAATTAGTCAAACTGCGGAAGGAACAGTGCTGAAAGTTATATCCACCGATCAAGTTTTGGCAACTGTAACTGGGTTGAATAGTTCGATTACTGCATCGGATTTTGTGTTGCTTTAGATTTACCTCCAGCGTAGGGGCAATCCTGTGGTTGCCCTCCTAAAGTTCTTCAGTGGAAATCAGCGGCACCAATTTGTATTTCCTTCACGCAGAACCCGAAGTTACAGATGTCAATAATAAGGACTAAAGTGTTGACCACAAAAAACTTCACATTTTTTGAAAGTTACCATTTTTTTTAATTTATGTTAGACATCAAGACGAATCCTACCGATCATCGCCTTTCTTGCCTTCAACAGCCAAAGGATATCGCCACATCAGCATTTCCGGTTAACAACGACTTGCTCAACCGAGCGATCGATCCATTCAAGGTTTCTAGTTATAGTGCTGAATCTAGCTTTCCTAATCTCCCAGCATTCAGCACCGACCCACAGACACAAACTGCGAATTTTCTTGTACCTAATGCTAACGCTGGCTTTAGTTACTCTGTGAGCGATGCTCAACTCAAACCGCAGTCACAGTCAGCGAGCCCAAACACAGATCCCCTAATAGGAACGATATCTGCCTCTCAGTTGAATTTCGCCGATTCAGATAACTCTCTTTTTACAGCTCGTAATGTTGTTGGCGTTCAGAACGGTAGCATCCGCTTAACTGAGTTCGTGGGGACAGGCGATCCCGATGATTTCTACCGATTCGATATCAACACTAATAGCAATTTTAGCTTGCGTCTCGACGGT
The DNA here is from genome assembly GCF_036701145.1 of Microcoleus sp. Pol17C6. Taxonomy (NCBI): domain Bacteria; kingdom Bacillati; phylum Cyanobacteriota; class Cyanophyceae; order Oscillatoriales; family Microcoleaceae; genus Microcoleus; species Microcoleus sp. Pol17C6. Next base: position 17,964 of record NZ_JAUBQH010000075.1, on the reverse strand, counting down.
TTGACGGCGGATGCTGACGTAGACCTAATTCAAGATATAAACGGCAACGGTGTAGTGGAAGATGGTGAATTAATTGGCTACTCTCTTGAGAGTGACACCATCCCGGATGTGATTAATTTATCCAACCTGGCTCCAGGGACATACTATGTCCAAGTCTCTAGCTTCCTAGGCGACTCTACCAATTACAACCTGACTCTTTCTGCAACACCTGTTCCTGTCTTGCCCGATATTCCTACACCTAACGGTCTTTTTAATGGCAATTACGGCTACGGTTTAGTGAATGCAAATGCAGCAGTTACCCGCACCCTGAACCGCTCAACACTTTTCGCTGATGTTCCTAATTTGAGCGATAATAATTGGGGGGTAGACACTATAAATGCGCCCGATGTTTGGGAGCAGAACATTACAGGAAATGGGATTGTTGTAGCTGTCATCGATACTGGTGTTGACTACAACCATAGCGACTTGGATAGTAATATTTGGGATAACGCTGATGAAATTGCGGAAAATGGCATCGATGACGATCGCAACGGATTTATTGATGATATTCGGGGTTGGGATTTTGTGTATAATGACAACTACCCAATCGATCTAGATCCCGATGGTCACGGCACTCACGTAGCAGGTTTGATCGCCGCGGAACGAAATGATTTTGGCATCACAGGAGTTGCGCCCAATGCCAAGATTATGCCTGTCAGAGTGTTAGACACCTTTGGTAGCGGCGAGTTGAATAATGTTGCTGCTGGAATCCGCTATGCTACTGATAATGGAGCAAATGTAATTAACCTCAGCTTGGGAAATGAGTTTTACCCTTCCAAACTGGTGAATGACGCAATTGAGTATGCAAATAACAAAGGCTCTGTTGTGGTGATAGCAGCGGGAAATTCTGGTTTTAGCCAACCAGATTATCCAGCTCGTAATGCCGATCGCTGGGGAATTGCCGTGGGTAGTATTGATATAAACGGCAGGATGGCTGACACCTCGAACGCTGCGGGTTCCACACCTTTGGATTACGTAGTTGCTCCGGGAGTAGATATCTATTCTACAACTCCCTATGACTACTATGCAGCCCTAACTGGCACCTCTATGGCAACGCCACACGTAGCCGGTGTAGCGGCTTTAGTTTTGAATGCCAATCCGACTTTAACTCCGGCTCAAGTTGAGTACATTTTGACAACAACAGCTAATCCAAATGGGTTGACTGTATAGCATCTATCGGGTCAATGAGACAGGGGTGTAAACCCCTGTCGTGGGACTACTACAGTTTTGAGAAAATGAATCAGCCCTGCTTAATTCTTAATTTTATTCACATAGCCCCACAAACTGTAATCTCGACTCAGCCAACCCCGGAAAAAAGCCATCTGAGTCGGATCTTCTTGCACCCTTTTGTAGCGGTAAATAATTCGTTCGTTAATCATTTGCAGCGCGGTATTTCTGTTATTTGCCCCTTTCAGCGCTTCCTTGGTGCGGGCATCAAAAACTCCAGTTTGCGGCAATCCTAATGCTTGCTGGAGAAAGGTAATAGAGTTATTAATACCGAAATTAACGGCGGTGTCAAACATGACGATCGCCAAAGCCGGCTGCATCGTGCCCGAAAGGCTAGAATCCCAGTAATATTTATAAATTTCTAGGAGCTCTGCTTCCGACATCTGCGTCACGTCGAGGGGCGGAAGCCCACGACTGTAGCGGTAGGCGTTGTATTCCGTTTGCAAGACACCCCGATAAGTTCTGCCGCCCTTATCGGCAGGGTGATTGCTGAATCCGCCCTCAAAATATAGGGTGAAATAAAGAGCAGTTTGAAATAATTTCTGCCGAAAGCTGGCTGTCTGCTGCTGCTGTGCGAAAGTCTTTTGGGCAAAGGGTAAAGGGATTGCTAAGGTTAACAAGAGTATCCCCAGCAGGAGGTTTGGTTTCCACTTGATGTTATGTTGGCGCTGTGTCGTTTGCTTGTCGCTCATAAATTCTCTGTGACGATCGCCCGTAATTCCGCTAAAACTGCTACTCTGCAAAATAATATAGATTCAACCTTTAACTTGATAGCACAGATAGGCCGCCAAATGAATTCCGATTTTCCCAACCAATCCGAAACACCCCAATTTGAAGATGCTGCATCGCTGACAGTCGTTGCAGAAACCTATTACTCTCAAGGCAATTTAGCAGCAGCCGTCGCTGCTTGTCGCCGAGCTCTGGAATTGCAACCGGATTGGGCGGCGGCTTACGTGACAATGGGCAATGTGCAGCAAGCAAGCGGCCAAATTGAGGAAGCGATGCGGTTTTATTCTGAGGCGATCGCCCTGAATCCGGACTTTGCTGAGGCTTATGCTAATTTGGGCAGTATGCTCTACAAACAAGGGCATTTGGTGGAGGCGGTTGTCAATTACGAAAAGGCGATCGAACTTAAACCAAATTTGGCTGCTGCTTACTGGAATTTGGCAGGGGCACTGAAGCAGCAGGGGCAGCAGGATGCAGCGGTAGCATACGAGCAAAAAGCTCTCGAACTCAATCCCCACCTTGCTCAGGTAGATTTTCACTTAAATTTAGGAGATAAATTAGCGCAGCAAGGGAAGTTAGATGAGGCTGTGGCTGCATGGAAGCAGGCGATCGCATTTAAACCTGATTTAGCCGAAGCATACTGTCAAATTGGCCGAGTTTTGCGCCACCAGGGTCAATTTAAAGACGCAATACCCAACCTTCAAAAAGCCCTAGAAATTAAACCCGATTTTATTTCTGCCCACCAACATTTGTGCGGCATCCTCAGAGATACTAGCGATTTAGCTGCCGCGCGGCAAGCCGTGCACCAATACAGCCAAATGTGTGCCGAAACCGATCCAATTATGACCGCGATTTACTTCATCAGCACCTATCAAGTGTCGGGATTAAATCAAATTGCGGGCGATCGATTTTTAGAGCTAGAGTCGTACTTGCAGCAAAACTTAGAAACCGCTAGCCCGGTGGAAATTAAATCGCTTTATGCAAACTTGTTATTCAGCACGCCCTATTTGCGAGATGACTTGGCGGCAAACTCAAAACTTTACAGATTAATTTCCCAAAAGTATATCGACCAATGTATTAAACCTAATTTTTCTCAACCCGCAAATTACAGTTTCAAACCAAGTGCCCCATCCAGCAAGTTAAAAATCGGCTTTTTGTCCAATCACTTCAGCCGCCATTCTGTAGGTTGGTGCAGCGCTGACATCATTCGCGAATTGTCCGACATCACACCCAATGTGTATTTGTACGCTTCCGAAAGAATTGTTCCTGACGATCGCACTCAGCAATTTGAAAGTTGGGGCAAACTGACTTTTCCGACAACCTACCCGAACGGACTTGCCAATTCCGCAGAAATTATCGACAAAATTCAGCAAGATGAATTGGACGTTTTAGTTGATTTAGATTCTCTCAGCGTACCAGTTCACGCTGACATTCTCTACCAAAAACCCGCACCAGTTTGTGTTTCTTGGCTGGGATTTGACGCCCCTTACATATCGCCGGAAAATTACTTTCTTACAGACTGGCACTCGCACCCAGCAGAACGGGAAAAATATTATGACGAGCAGCTAATTAGGATGCCTGATTCCTTTGTCGCAGTGTCCGGTTTTCAGAGATATGGAGTCGATCCCGTTGCATTGAGAAGGTCGCACCGGATCGGCTTAGATCAGATAGTTTACCTGTGCGTCGCTCCCGGTAGAAAATTCAATAGCGAGTTGGTAAAAGCACAAATTGCGATTCTCAAACAAGTGCCAAACAGTATTTTAATTCACAAAGCTTTAGGCGATGCTGCGGTGTTTGAGGCTGCATATCACCAAGCTTGCGAAGCAGAAAAAGTGAGCAAGCACCGAATTAAGTTTTTACCAAGGTTTGCTACTGAGGAAGAACACAGAACTATCTATTTGCTGGCCGATGTTTTGTTAGATTCTTATCCTTACAACGGAGGAACTCACACTTTAGAGGCTTTGTGGTTTAATTTGCCAGTGGTGACTCGCACAGGAGAGCAATTTTTGTCGAGAATGGGTTATTCGTTTTTGCAGACTTTGGGAATTGAAACAGGCGTGGCTTTGTCTTGGTCGGAATATGTGGAAGTGGGTGTAAAATTGGGTAAAGATCGTGAATTGAGAAATGCAATTAAAGCACAGTTGGTGAAATCTAAAGATCCAGCAAATTTGTCGCCCCTCTGGAATGCGAAAAAGTTTGCGGGTGATATGTATGCGGTGTTGGAAAAATTGTGTAAAATCAATTTTGAAAAGTAGGGACACGGCAATGCCGTGTCCAACTCACCGCGCTGGACACGGCATTGCCGTGTCCCTAAAATTAATCGGGCGATGGTTACATTTTTCATCAAGGAAGATAGATTATTTTGGGGTAGGGAAACGGCATTGCCGTCTCCTCGGTTGCCTATCGTTCCGATGCCAAGGTCAACGATATCATTCCTCATCTCAAATCTCAAATTTAAAATGGTATGACTTCAACACTGCCAACTATTAAGTTTTTGAAACAGCCGACTTCGGAAGCTTGGGTGCAACAGGCGATCGCCCATTTGGATACCATCTTATTAGACCATTCTCACTGCGAACGGAAAGCAGCGGGAGTAGCGTTAAATTTAATGTTTCGCTACCCAGCAAGGGAAAAATTGGTGAGGATGCTAACGGCGATCGCCCGCGAAGAATTAGAGCATTTCGAGCAAGTCAACCAGCGGTTAGAAAAGCGCAGCATTGCTTTAGGCCCTTTGGCTGCACCTCCCTACGGTGCTGGTTTGTCCGCCCAAATTCGCAAGCAGGAACCGGAGAGACTTTTGGATTCTTTGTTGGTTTCTGGTTTGATAGAAGCCCGCAGTCACGAACGGTTGGGGCTGCTGGGCGATCGCTGTCCCGACGCGGAATTAGCTAAGTTTTACCGCAGTTTGATGGCTTCGGAGGCGCGCCATTACGGTGTATATTGGATTTTGGCAACAACTTATTTCGATCGGGATATTGTGATGCAGAGGTTGGAGGAATTATCATTAGTAGAGAGCGAGTTGCTGGCAAGTCTTCATCCCGAACCGAGAATTCACAGTTAAAATCTAGGTGCATTTAAAGACTGTAAAATACAAAAAACAACTAATTTTACAGTTGCTCAAGTCAAAAAATAAATATACGTTGCAACAACCCATGAAAACCCAACATCTGGATTTTTTAATTCGTTCCTGGGAAACGCGCGATCGCGCTGAGGCGTTCTATTTAATTAGGGATGTTTTAGCAGAGTACGGTTTAAAATGCGAACCTCACGGGGCCGATCGAGATGTCTATGATGTAGAACTACATTATCATAATCAAGGCGGCGAATTTTGGGTAGTTGAACGCCAGGGTAAAATAGTGGGTACGGCGGCTTACTATCCGATTCAGCGCGGAAATAATGCTGTGGAAATTCGCAAAATGTATATTTTGCCCGCAGCAAGAGGACAAGGTTTGGGGAAATTTTTACTGCAAGAATTGGAAAGTAAAATTATTGCTCGCGGCTTTGAGGAAATCTGGATAGAAACTGCCAGCATTCTCAAAGAAGCTGTGAAAATGTACGAAAATAGTGGATATCTACCGACAACTGGTGTGGAGACGCCAAGGTGCGATCGGGTTTACGTAAAATCTCTAGGTATAAAAAAGCTATAATAAGGTTTGCTTTTTGTAAACAATGATTAATTTACTCAGCTTCAATCCACAACAGCAAATAGTTGTTTGGCGAGGCATTTCTGCCTTAATTTTCTGCCTTACTTTTGTACTGATTGGTTATTTTTTGATAGCGCTGCCCCTACCCCTATTAAATACCACAGAGTCGCGCCTAATTTTCAGCCTTCGCTGCCAAATTTTTCCGGTACTGATGTTATTTGCAGGCATAGTTGCAGTTGGTAATGGTAGATTTAGCAGCCCAGCCATCAACCCTTTAGCGAATGCCGAATCAGAAGCAATGCGGATTCATTTGCGTTATCTGAGCAACACTCTAGAGCAATTTGTGCTGTTTTTTGTAGGCAGTTTAATCCTTTCTACCTTTTTAGATACTTACAGCATCAAGCTGATTCCAATTTTGGCAACTTTGTTTGTTTTGGGAAGAATAGCGTTTTGGATAGGCTATCTCAAAGAGCCGATAGAACGAGCTTTTGGCCTGGGAGTTACTCTGTATCCTACTATTGCCGTACTAATTTATGATGCCTACCGCGTACTATTTTTCAATAGCTGAGGGATTTGAGATTTTTTGGAAATAAGACTTATGCTTTGATTAGTCCTGTGAAACCCTAAAACTATGAGAAAAACAAATGACTATCCGCACAGAAAACTCTCAATCTCAAAATCATGCTACCAACAAATTGCTAGACGGCCCTAAAGACACTAGAGTTGTTCAGACAGTGCAGGGACTTTTAAATCCTCTGTATTATTTAGATAATAATTATCAACGCTATGGCGACATTTTTACCAGCAAATTCAGCAACTTTCCGCCCCAAGTAATTATTAGCAATCCTCAAGCTATTCAAGAAATTTTTACATCCGATTCCCAACTCTTTGAATCCGGTACTGTCAATCAGATAGGGCTACCTTTAGTAGGATCGAATTCGTTATTTTTATTAGATGGCGCTCGACATTTGCAGCAGCGCAAACTTTTAATGCCACCTTTTCACGGTGAACGCATGAAAGCTTACGGACAAATCATCCGCGATACAACCGAAAAAGTAATTAATAATTGGACTCCTGGTAACTCGATTATCGCGCAATCAACTATGCAGGAAATTTCCTTGGAAGTAATTCTGCACACGATTTTCGGGCTGAGCGAAGGAGAACGCTACCAGCAAATTCAGCAATTAATTACTAATATGTTTAGCCTGTTTAGCAATCCATTAAGCGCTACCTTTTTGTTTATTAAGTCGTTGCAAAAAGATTTAGGTGCTTGGAGTCCGTGGGGAGGATTTATTCGACAAAGACAGCGTTTAGATCAACTGCTTTATCAAGAAATCCGCGATCGCAAAACTCAGTCTGAACCATTGGGCGAAGACATCCTGAGCTTGTTAATTTCAGCTCGTGACGAAGCGGGACAGCCGATGAGCGACGTTGAATTGCGGGATGAATTAATGACAATCTTATTCGCAGGACACGAAACTACAGCCACAGCTTTAGCCTGGGCTTTGTATTGGATTCACTACATCCCAGAAGTCCGTGAAAAACTGCTGCAAGAACTCAATTCTATTGATGTCGAAAATTGCGACCCGGCGGAAATAACCAAACTCCCATATTTGAATGCTGTATGTTGCGAAACGCTGCGGATTTATCCGATGTTATTTTTTGCATTTCCGCGCCTTCTGCAAGCTCCGATGCAGTTAATGGGTTATAATATTCCCCAAGGAATGATACTTTCCACCTGCATTTATTTGGTCCACCACCGACCGGATATTTACCCGGAACCAAAATGTTTTAAACCAGAACGTTTTCTCGAACGTCAATTTTCGCCTTACGAATATTTGCCGTTTGGGGGAGGAAACCGCCGCTGTATTGGCACGGCATTTGCAATGTTTGAAATGAAGTTAGTAGTGGCGAAAGTGCTGTCACGATACTCTTTAGAACTTACAGAAAATCGTGCGGTTTTGCCCGTACACCGCAGTTTTACAATGGCACCGGCTGGTGGTGTGCGTCTGGTGGTAAAGGGTAGGATTTGAATCCTATCAAATTCGGTCGCTCGATCACAGATGATATGATACCGATACAACGGGTTTTAATTTATATTTTGCCGCAGAGGAATCTCGATCGCAAATTCGGAACCTTCTCCCAATACAGAATTGCAAGAAAGCTTGCCACCGTGTTTTTCTACTATAATAGAGTGCGAAATCGCCAATCCTAAGCCAGTTCCTTTGCCAATGGGTTTAGTAGTAAAAAACGGGTCAAACAAGCGCTTTTGCACATCTTCGCTCATCCCAGGGCCACTGTCAGCTATCCATATGGCAACACTGTTATTGTCGGTTACTTGGGTGCGAATCGTAATTGCGAGATTTTTGGCGGTGCGATCGGATTTCTTCATCTCCATTTCTAATGCGTCTAGCGCATTGGTCAACAAATTCATAAATACTTGATTTAACTGACCGGGATAACATTCAACTAAAGGCAAATTACCGTATTCTTTAATCACATTAATTGTCAGGTGATCGGCTTTATGTTTCAGACGGTTTTGCAAAATTAGCAGCGTGCTTTCAATGCCTTCGTGAATGTCAACTTTTTTCTTATCGGCTTCGTCAAGTCTTGAAAAAGTTCGCAGGCTCAAAACTATGTCGCGGATGCGATCGGCTCCAACTTTCATAGATGCTAAAATTTTCGGTAAATCTTCAATAAGATAATCAATTTCAAAGTCTTCCCTTGCATCTACAATTCTTGCGCTAGGCTGCGGGTATTCCTTCTGGTAAAGTCGTAGCATTTTTAGCAAGTTTTGAGTGTATTCGCTGGTGTAGCTGAGATTGCCATAGATAAAATTAACCGGGTTGTTAATTTCGTGGGCGACACCTGCTACTAACTGTCCCAAACTCGACATTTTTTCACTTTGAATTAATTGAGTTTGGGTACGTTGGAGTTCGCGCAAAGTTTCTTCTAGCTGTTGAGTTTGAGCTTGAGCTAGTCGGGCCGCTTTGCGGGTTTGGGTGTAGAGTTCGGCGTGGTCGATCGCGATCGCAATTTGAGCGACCACCGCTTGCATCAGTTCGACTTCAGAGTCGCTCCAATTTCGCACGGACAGGGTTTGATAGCAGGTAATCACCCCAATATCGCCTGCAGCAGTATGAATTGGCAGCGACAGCACTGAGTTAAATTTTGAAGCCTGGAAAAGTTGGCGCAATTCTACATCTTCAAAAGTGCTGACATCATCAATTCGCAGAATTTCTCGCCGCAAAATCTGTCGCACAGCAAAACAAGATTTTTCGTCTATAAGATAAGTGCCGAGAATACTCGGCAAATCTGCATTCTTGGCTTCAAAAGTTACGTCCCAAACCGGAGGATTGTTGTTGGGGCGATACCAAGTAAAAATGCACCAATCTAGGTACATCAGATTGCGAATTTCTTGAACTGCGGTTGCTAAAATTGTGTCTAAATCTAAAGAAGTGCGGATTTGGTTGGCAATTTGATTGAGCAGTTGTTCTCGCTGAGCTTGCTGTCTGAGGGCTTGTTCCGATCGCACTAAAGTTTCTTCTGCAAGTTTGCGATCCGTTAAATCTTGGAGGACTGCTTGGATGATTTTTTCATTTCCAACCTCGATGATTGTCAGCACGACTTCTGCGGGAAAATCAGTACCGTCTAAGCGCTGATGAACCCAATCAAAACGGTGCTTTCCCCGCTCAAAAGCGATCGCTATCATTTCGTTAACCAAGCTCAAAGAATCTCTGCCGTTGGGTTGGAAAAGAGGCGAGAGTTTGCCAGGGTTTTGGCCGTACAACTGTTGCGCGGTGGTGCAGCCGAATAGTTTTAGGGTGGCTGTGTTGGCATCGGTGATGGCATTGTCACATAACATAAAAACAGGCAAACTGGTTAATTCGTAGAGCGATCGAAATTTGGCTTCCGACTGCTGCAATGCGGCTTCTGTTTGCTTGCGATCGGTAATGTCGGCAACCATTGCCAAGGCGCCCACATAGCGTCCCTGTTTGTCTGCCAATGAATTAGTAGAAACCATCGCCCACAAGTCGCTGCCGTCTCGGCGACGGAACTTAAAATCGAGCTGTTCGCGAATTCCTTCACGGCGGCGTTCTAGACTGACTTGTGCGAGCGCGATGCCTTCTGCATCCATGAAAGCAAATAGGGGCTGTCCGATCATTTCCTCTGGAGTGCAGCCGAGCATATCGGCCATTTTTTGGTTGACAAAAGTAGTTTTACCATCCGTATCTATCATCCAAATTCCTTCGTCTGCTGTCTCGACAATGCACCTGTATTTTTCCTCGCTTTCTCTGAGCGCTTCTTCTGCTAATTGGCGAGCCGTAATGTTTTGAGTCATTAGCAATCCGCCGATAATTTCTTGCCGTTCATTTCTGACTGGCAAAGCATAACCGAGGTAAACGCGATCGCTGTAAAAAATTTCTGTAACAACTGTTTCTCCTGCCAGTGCCGCCCGATAAGTTGGCTCCAGCTCAGCGCAAACATCTGGCTTGAATACTTCCCAGATTGTCTTGCCTTCCATCAATTCTTTGGCAAGCCCCACTGCTGCTAATTCTGTACCTTCTACCAGCGTGTAGCGCAGTTCTGGATCGAACAACATCACCGCACCGTTAGGAAAGTTGCTTGCCATAGTGCGGTAAAGCTGTTCGCTTTTTTGCAGCGCAGCCTCTGCTTGTTTGCGATCGCTAATGTCAACTACGACTGCACCGATCCCGAGAGCCTCGCCATCTTTGTCTAGCAATGGAAAATAAGAGCCTGTCAGGTGTCGGACAAACCCAGGCTTTCTGGGATTGTCACCACTCATCTCGATATTAATTAAGGGTTGTTTTGTCCTCAAAATTTGTTCGTACAAAGGCTCTATTATGGAAGCCATATTCGGCAATATTTCGCGTACAGTCTTGCCGATGTGAGCTGCTGGACTCAGGCTATTTATTTCTGCTAAAAATTGATTAATTTGCACGTAGCGCAATTGCGAGTCCAAAATGCAAAGTCCCGCCGGCGCCTCCTTTAAAAAGGCATCAAATAGTCCTTGTCTTTGTGCTAATTCTTGTTCTAAAGCTTTGCAAACGCTGAGATCTGTTAAAGAACCCATCATCCCCACAACTTCTCCCGTGTTGTCTTTCAATAGCGAGAGCATCAGGTGCGAGGAAAAATTTTCTCCCGATTTACGGCGTGTGATAACTTCAATTTCATGCTCGCCTTTTTTGTGTAGCGGCTTGATGACTTCCTCTAACAAAAATTCTTGCTGTTCAGGTGGGTAAATTAGAGAAATGTGCTGTCCGATAACCTCAGTTGCTAGATAGCCGTATAACTTTTGGCAGGCTTGATTCCAAATGGTGATCGAGCCGTCCCTATCTGTAGAAATTACTGCCTCGTGAACTTGGTCGATAATTTGACTTTGTAGACGTAATTTTTCTTGAGTTTGTTCCAGTTCGGAGATTTTTTCTTCGAGTAGTTTCTGAGTTTTTTCCAGTTCCGCAGTCTGCTTTGTCAGCAATTTTTCCAGATGGGAATTGCCCTGCGGGGGCGCTGATTCCAGGGGAGCGCTATTTTGATCCCGATTATTAAAGATTTCTTCAACACTGAGCCAAATCGCGCACTGTCCCTCTGTTTCAATTGCCCGCTCGGAAACTCGCACGGGTACGAGGTGGTTGTTTTTATGTTTGTATGCTGCTTCGCACAGGTGCGTGTGGCTATTTTTTGCTTGACATTCTAGATATTTTTCTGGGCGGGCGCACTGTGTTTGCTGAATTTCCCAGTAGTTGAGGTGAAGAGTTTCTGCAACTGTGCGGCCGATAATACTTGCAAAAGCTGGATTTACGTCGAGAAAAGTCCCGTCCGTCCGGCACAATGCCAGCCCGATAGGGCTGAGTTCTAACAATTGGCAACGGGAGCGATTGCGCTTGGCTTTTCCTAACTGGCTTTGCATCTGACCTAGCTGGACTTGGTTTATTTAATTATATCTTTTTATCTTGTTTATTGCTGTGAGTTTTATCCTTAATTAAGAAAGAGGGAAGAAGGAAGTTCGGCAACGAGCCGTCTACGGAATTTAACAAATGTAACGGATGGATGCTGAGGTTGGAGGGAAGAAGGAAGAGGTTGGAGGTTAGAGGTTCGAGGCAAGTTCGGCAACGATCCCTGTACTGGATTTAACGGATGGGTGTTGAGGAAAAAGACAAGATGGGGAAACAAAAATGAGTAATAATCAACAGGGAGGAGGAAAGAGGGAATGAGAAGAAAGCAGAAAAATCACAACAGAAGAAGTACAAAACTGGTACAAAGACCATTAATTTATACATGATATATTCCCTCCAACGTTCTTCCTTCTTCCTTCTTTTTTCCTTCCTTCCTTCTTGCTGACATCCGTTACATCCGTTACATCCCGTACATTGCTAGTTGCCGAACTTCCTTATTCCTTCTATTAATCGCGGGCAATACCTTCGGATCTGGCAGCCAACTGCACTGCACCGGCGACAGCAATGGCAACTCTTTCGTCAAAAACAGATGGTATAATGTGTTCTTTGTCAAGCTGGGAAGGGCTGACTAAAGAGGCGATCGCATAAGCTGCTTCCAAATACATACTGGGCGTAATCGTGGTTGCTTTGCAGTCTAAAGCACCTCGAAATATCCCCGGAAATGCCAAAACATTGTTAATTTGATTCGGGTAGTCGCTGCGTCCGGTTGCTATGATCACCCCATCCTCCACAATTAATTCTGGCTGAATTTCAGGAATGGGATTTGCCATTGCAAAAACAATGGGATTCTCGGCCATCGAACGCACCATCGACCGGGTAAGCACGCCGGGGGCGCTGACGCCTAAAAATACATCCGCACCGGCGATCGCATCTTCCAAAGTACCGCTCGAAGGCACAGCAAATTCTAGTTTTTCTGGGTTCATATCCGTGCGGTCTTGCGAGAGGACGCCTTTGGAGTCGCACATGATGATGTTTTGGGCACCTGCTTTACGCAGCAACCGGGCGATCGCGACTCCGGCCGCACCGGCTCCGTTAATCACGATACACACTTCTTCTATGGATTTTTTCACAAGTTTCAAGGCATTAATTAATGCTGCCAAACTAACAATCGCAGTGCCGTGCTGGTCGTCGTGAAAAATGGGAATATCTAAGGTTTCCCGCAATCTGGCTTCGATTTCAAAGCAGCGGGGAGAAGAAATATCTTCGAGGTTAACGCCGCCAAAAACCGGGGCGATATTCTGCACTGTGCGAATAATTTCCTCGGTATCTTGGGTATTCAAACAGATAGGAAAGGCGTCAATACCTGCAAATTCTTTAAATAGCATGGCTTTGCCTTCCATGACTGGCAGTGCGGCGGCAGGGCCGAGGTTTCCCAGTCCCAAAACTGCGCTACCGTCGGTAACAATGGCAACAGTATTTTGTTTGATTGTGAGGTTATAAACTTGTTGCGGGTCATTAGCGATCGCAGTGCAGATGCGGCCGACTCCTGGAGTGTATGCCATTGCCAAATCTGACTGGCGTTTGAGGGAAATTTTGCTAACTACGCTGATTTTTCCGCCGCGGTGCAAGTTGAAAGTGCGATCGTACACGTCGATCACTCTGATATCTGGCAGCGCTTTCACTGCTTGCACTATTTCTTCATTGTGCTCGATGCTGTAAGCATCGACGGTGATATCGCGAACTGTAGTGGCGCGGGTTTGCTCGATCAAGTCGATTTGGCCGAAGTTGCCGCCAACAGATGCGATCGCGCTGGTGACTCTTGCCAGCATTCCTGGCCGGTTCGGCAGAGCAACCCGAATTGTTAAACTAAAGCTGGGATTTGGTGTCAGTTTTACCATGATGCCTTGATTTCAGATTTGAGAATTTCAATCTTAGATTTTATCGCCAATGTTAGGCATAAAATTTAATAATTCAAATTTTCAACTGAAATCTTTAACAAATTCTATGAGCCTGTGGTACGATCGCTCTGCACTGCCAAGGGTGTCGCTGGAAACCTCATCTTTTTTTGAGTAAAGCTTTGCTCTGTTTCTAGCTGGTGACTCTCCCACAAACAGCCTATTTTCTGTCAATTTCCCAGCGAACCGCGAATATAAAGCGCGGGTATAGAAACCGAGTTTCTGAGGTCAACGTGCGAAAGTCTTATCTATTTTTGAGAAAATTTCTGCTTATTCTGAACATCAGCAGATATTTCGCAAAAATCTATTTTTTACCGATACCGCCTCATTCCTGCTGCTGTCTTTTGAAGCGAGACACCCAGGAGAGTTGATGCGGCTTTTTGGTGGCCTTTATTGGGAATGTAAAAAGTAGATGCACGGCTGTTTGAGCCGGCAGGTAAAAATATGATCGACTGACAAGTGGGCTTTTTATATATATTTTGCCTGCTTGTTTAACACTTGCCAAGGATTGCGAGTGCAACCTTGCAAACGCTCTAATTACCTGCACGCTTTGCCCGATAATTCCAGGGACTGTAACTAACAGACAATCTACCCCGCACCACCACAGGCACAGGTTCAGCCGAACCGTGTTGAGTTGCTGGTTGCTAACTGTCAATTTTACCGATCGGCTGCAGCATCGGCCCATATAATTGTAAAGAATTTGCAAGCCAGACAATCCGGGGGAACTTTTTCTAAGTCTTGCATATCTACCGGTTGCTCTGCTTCGCTGCCGGGGGGAACTATGCACAGGGCAACTTGTCCGACTCCAGCCATGAGTTCGGCCACTCGCTCCAAAATACTGTCCATTTTTTCCATTAGTTGCTCTGCGGCATCCAGACTCGGCGCGATGATGAAAAAGGTTTTGACTCCATCGGGACAAGGGGCGAAGCCGAGGGTAGACTCTCGCAATAGTGCTTGGGTGGAGAGACTGAAACCGTCGTAGAAGCGATCGATTACTGCTTGATAAAAGGCTTGGGTCAGAGAGCGATCGCCAAAAATAGGTTGAGATAACATAACTACTTCCTTTCGTAGGATTTTTGGGTGCATTGAAAAAATTTTAACATACCTTAATGTAAGCGATTTAACTAAATGATCTAGCGATCGAGATCATTGACTAGATGTGATAATTTTTAATTTGTGTAGCGATCACAACTGTGATAAAATGTACTCTGTGCTATTACGGTCAGTGATTTTGATCGCATCACCAGCTCAAAGCTAAGTACAAAATTTCCTAGTAGGTGAGGAGAGGAGGAGAGGGCCAGAGGGAGAGAACCAGAGGAAAATTACCTAAGTAGTAAGAGTATTATTGGCACAAAGTGCTTAATCTAGAGTTTAAAATAAACATCCCATCAAAATATTCAAGATGAACTCGATCGCCCAACAGTTAAAAGCAAAATTTGAAAAAGCATTCACCGCGGCATTCGGCGAAAGTTATGCAGGTGCAGATCCGATGCTAGCCGCCGCCAGCAATCCCAACTTTGGGGACTTTCAGTGCAACGCGGCCATGAGTTTGGGGAAAAAGTTAGGAAAGCCTCCACGGGCGATCGCCTCGACAATCATCGAAAACCTAGATATTACTGACATCTGCGAAACCCCAGAAATCGCCGGGCCCGGTTTTATCAATTTGAAGCTGAAACCGGCTTATTTGGAAGCGCAAATTAGTGCGATCGCCGGCGACTCGCGTTTGGGGATTGAACCGGCGAAAACGCCTCAGACAATCGCGATCGACTTTTCGAGTCCGAATATAGCCAAAGAAATGCACGTCGGACATTTGCGATCGACAATCATCGGAGATGCGATCGCCCGCATCCTCGAATTTCAAGGCCACGACGTACTCAGAATCAACCACATCGGCGACTGGGGCACCCAATTCGGAATGCTGATCGCATACTTGCGCGAAGTTCACCCCGAAGCCCTCACAACCGCTGACGCCTTAGACTTAGGCAATTTAGTCGCATTTTACCGCCAAGCAAAACAGCGCTTCGACGCAGACGAAACCTTCAAAGAAACTGCCCGCCAAGAAGTAGTAAAACTGCAAGCAGGCGCCGAAGACACCCGCCGCGCTTGGAAATTGCTGTGCGATCAATCTCGCCGCGAGTTTCAAGTAATCTACGACTTGCTCGATATCAAATTAACCGAACGCGGCGAATCGTTTTACAATCCTCTATTGCCCGCAGTGGTCGAAGATTTAACCAATCTAGGTTTGCTAGTAGAAAGTGACGGCGCGAAATGCGTTTTTGTAGACGGTTTCACCAACAAAGAAGGCGAACCACTGCCGCTAATTGTCCAAAAAACCGACGGCGGCTACAATTACGCCACAACAGATTTAGCCGCCGTGCGCTACCGCATCCAAAAAGACAATGCAAAGCGCTTAATTTACGTCACAGATTCAGGGCAAGCGAACCATTTTGCCCAAGTATTTGCAGTAGCCAGAAAAGCCGGTTGGATTCCTGAAGATGTCGAAATAGTTCACGTTCCCTTCGGTTTGGTATTGGGAGAAGACGGTAAAAAACTCAAAACTCGTTCTGGGGAAACGGTGCGGTTGCAGGATTTGTTAGATGAGGCGATCGTCCGAGCCACCAAAGATTTGGAAGACAGATTAGTCACAGAAGAAAGACAGGAAACTAAAGAGTTTATAGCTAACGTAGGTCGCGTAGTGGGTTTGAGTGCGGTTAAGTATGCCGATTTAAGTCAAAATCGCGCCAGCAACTATGTATTTAGTTACGACAAGATGCTCGCATTGCAAGGAAATACCGCTCCTTATATGCTGTATGCTTACGCGCGCGTGCAGGGAATTCGCCGCAAAGGTGAGATTGATTTCGAGAATTTAGATGCGGGTGCGAAAGTAATCTTGCAGTCTGATGCAGAGTTGGTTTTAGCCAAACATTTATTGCAGTTGAGTGAAGCGATCAATGCGGTTGAGGGCGATTTATTGCCGAATCGAATTTGTCAGTATTTGTTTGAATTGAGTCAAAAATACAATCAATTTTTTGAGCAGTGTCAGGTGTTAAAATCTGAGGAACCGTTGCGGACTTCGCGGTTAATTTTGTGCGATTTGACGGCGAGGACTTTGAAACTGGGGTTAGGATTGTTGGGGATTAAAGTCTTGGAGAGGATGTGATATAAAGTTTGTAGCTGTAGGGTGCGTGAGAGCAATCAATATTTGAATCTAGATGATGAGACTGTTTGCACCCACGCACCGCCCCAAGTCTTGAACAATACCGATGCAACCGGAAATAAGATAATTTTAACCGCTGATAAACGCTGATAAATGCTAATGAAAGAGGATGGGATAGGGCGAGAATTTATTCCCAAGTTTCCTCTAATTCTAACATTTCTGATGTCATGGCTTTTACTTTTTGTGAGATTGGGATTTAGTTAATTGTAGCGCCTCTCTAAAATCCAGCACTTACGCCTTTTTGTTGACAATCAAGCTCTCCAAAATGTCTTTAAACATTGTTACGACAATTTGGCGAGCGTTATCTCTGACAAAAATATCGTAATTGGGACTTGAGTTAATTTCAATCAACCAATATGCTCCGTTTTTATCTAGCGCGATGTCAAGCCCAGCATAATTAATCGCAATTTCAGCAAAAACAGGTTTAACAAAATCTTCAATCTCAGACATGAGATTGGGGTTAATTATATGTTCGGCTTTTGCACCTTCCCAGTGCAGCGGGCTTAAATTCCCCGCAAATTTAGCCTGAGATTTGTCTTTCTCGTACAGCAAAACTAGCTTTTCTTTGCAGAATACAGCCCGATATTCGTGGGCAATTTCGATGTATTCTTGAGCTAGCGCCACATAGTCATAATCTTTGCTGTTGACATTAAATATAATTTCTAGCGCTGCTTTAATTTGCTCTCTACTTTCACACAAAAAAACATTGTTGCCACCAGCACCGCGATTTCTTTTGAGAATCACCGGAAAAGTGAATTTTTTGTTTACTTCTAAAACTATTGATTCAATATCTGGGAAACTCAAATACTTTTTATACTTCTCCTCGCAGTGACGCGAGACAAAACCGAGAGTTCTGGGAGTATTTATTTTGCCGTTTAATAGTTGATAAGTATATTCTTTGTCTTTAAAAATCTCTGCTAGTGATGCGCTGTTAAATGGCGTCATGTAATTAACAAAATAATATTCTTCGCCGCCCTGTTTGAGTCTAATCAAGTTTTGGGAAGGATGCAGGATTTCGTAAGGGATATTTAATTCCTCACAAGCTGCCAGCAGGATTTCAATATTGGTTAGCATAAAATGTAACTTAATTAGAAATTAATTTTAAAGATTTGAGATTTGAGAATCGCTTCCAAATCTCAAACCTCAAATTCGTTAGCGCAGCCCGCCCCTTGTATCTTAAAAGAGTCAGGCGATAGATCGCTACGTCAGTCAGTTGATCGTTACACCAAGCAGGCGAT
>NZ_JAUBQH010000074.1:0-28181 GCF_036701145.1 Microcoleus sp. Pol17C6 | reverse complement strand
ATTTTGGTTTGTAAGGCAATTATCTACGCAGATATTGCCTTACAGATTTTTTTTTGCTCACTTTTTCAGTGCCATTGAACTAAAGTCCTCCCTACAAACACGGACTTACCAATTACTGTCTACATTTCCTGCATCAGCCGCAAATAATTCTGCCGCATCTGCGTCATATTTTCCATCATTCTATTAGCCATATCTTTCTCAACATCGCTCATTTGTTGCCAAAATAAAGCCGATCGCCTCGCCATAATTGCCTCTTCCCACAGCATCTCCAAAAGTTGCGCCGCCATTGGGTTTTCAGCATCGATAATCCCACACAATTGCTCGAAGGCCCGGTTGGCTTCGGTGTGAGTGCTAACATCCTGAACCAGGGTTAGGCATTTTTTAAGTTGTACGATCGGATTTTCAGAAGAGTAAGCCATAATTTCACTAAGATAAGCGACAAAATTTACACTGATACCTTTGAGATTACTAGAGTTGTGACACAGCCGTAGAGTTCCCTAAATACCACCGCCAAGGCAAATCAATTCCTTGAGAAATCCCGATCCGCGTAGTTTGCACAAAATTTATTGTACCCCCCTCCACAGCTTGCTGAAATTCCTCGCTCCGGTGTTCCAACCGCAGCGGTTGGCCTGCAGCCAAAGGAAAACCGCTTAAAGTTCGATCGATATCGAGCACCTTACACAGTTTCCCAGGCCCGGCGGCGAGGCGCGATCGCTTCTTCTCGGGAATTCCAGCGTACCCCTTGAGAACCGCATCTACCTGCAAAGCTCGAATCAGCACAGCACTAGCAACTCCCTCTACATCGGTCACAACATTAAAACAGTGATACATCCCGTAGATTAAGTAAACGTAGCTCATACCCGCAGGCCCGAACATCACCTCATTGCGAGGAGTTCGCTGTCGGTAAGCGTGACAAGCGGGGTCTCCCGGGCCGTAAGCTTCGGTTTCGACAATAATTCCCCGAATCGTCTCGCCGTCAGGAAACTGCCGCACCAGAGTACAGCCCAGCAAATCTGGCGCTACGCTGGTAGATGGCCGCGCCAGCCAAAAAGATTCTACAATCTGAGTATTTGCACTCACTCAACAACAGCAGGTAAATTATGGACGTTAAGTTAGTTTTAGCAGTCTTGACAGCAGTTTTCACGGTTTGCTGTCTGTTCTTCGGTACAAAAAACGGATTCTACGATACTGATAAGTATCACGGTAACGGTTCTGCTCACTAATTTTAGGCGGCACTTAGTTGCTTAAAAAAACCGCCGGCTGACTGACAGGTGGCGGTTTTTTTTTAATGAACCACAGAGGCCACAGAGGACACAGAGAAAGAGAAAAGAGAGAGCAGAAAGAATTAAAAGAAGTTGACAAATAATGATGACACAGCAGATTGCTTTATGGGCTGCCATTAAGGATGAATTGTGCCATCTGGCATTTGAGCTTCTTGCAAGCTAGCATTCGAGAAGTCAGCGCATCCCATGAGGTTGAAACGCATGGTCGCTCCTCGATCCGTTGCTTTCATATTGAAACCAATTACTGCATTTTCTGGGTTATTCTGTTGTGGAACAGCGCTGACATTAAAATCCATATTTGCTTCTTTTTCATTAGCCTCAAGGTTGAAAGTGATGCCGGCACAGCCCAAATCAGCTCCCGTGAGGTTGGCTCTATTTAAGTTGGCATTTTTGAGGTTGGCATTGGTCAACTTGGCTCCTGATAAGTTAGCACCTTCTAGATTAGCTCCCTGCAAGTTGACTCCTTGCAAGTCTAATCCTTTTAGGTTGGCATTGCTGAAATTGCATTCGGGACACTGTTTTGTTTGCAGCAATTCCTTGACTTGGTTTTTTTGATTTGAAAAAGTTAGATATTTTACCGCAGTAAATACAACTGCGATGGACAATGCAGCAGTAAATAAATTCTTTAATTTCATAAATATCCGAAAAGCTTCGGGGGCTTTCTCTCGCGGTTAATAGATTTCTACAATAGTGCGATCGACCTCTCCAGAATTCCCACACTAAAATTGCAGGCATCTCCCACAAGCAGTGTGGCGCAATTAAACACCGCCGGACTTATACATCCCGCCTCCTTTCCCCCACCAGTGCTGCTTTGAGCTTGGCACTCGCCCCCTCCGTCTGCTTCACTTTGCTTTGAGCAGTCCACAAACGGAATTTATTGTTACCCGGAGCCGCGCATTTGCATATACCTGCGGACTGAAATCAAAGAAACTTTATTTATATCCCTGGAATGAGTAAATCTTCGAGAGATTACAGCATGATTAAATAGAAACGCAATACCGTACCTGCGCTGTTAAGTTCTCAGCAACTACTTGTGTCAAAATTGCTTTGAGAAATTAATTTACTCTAAAAACTGTTAGCAGCAGCTCAGGTTCCTAAACCTCGCCAGAATACACCCTACCTATAATCCCGACAATTCGGAGCGGTAATGAACACAATCAAACCCGAACCCCAAAGATCGCGCTTCATGGCTCTGCTGCTGACAACGCTGTTGACCTTTCCCTTTGTGAGTGCTTGCGGTTCTGACGAGCGAACTTACGCTCCCCCGCCTCCTGTTGACAACACTCGCGCTGGAGGAGTGCAAACTAATCGCGCCTCCAGTCCAACGCCCCAAGCGAAAAAAGGACTGAGCAATGCTCAAAAAGTAGGGATTACTTTAGCAGGAGCAGCCGCCCTTTACTACATCTACAATCAGTATAAAAATAAACAAGAAAAGGGGCCGCAGGGAAAACATTACCTTTCCAAAAACGGTCGCGTTTACTACCGCGATGCCCAGAATCGCGCGGTCTGGGTAACGCCCCCGCCTGAAGGAATTAAAGTTCCGGAGTCCGAGGCAGCGCGTTACCGCGAATTCCAGGGGTACAACAACCAAACTACCGGTCGAGACCTTACTACCTTGCCGGAAGCTACAGCTCCTGTTCCGGCACAGTAGTCTAAGCATTTGACATTTTAGATTGCAGGTTCCCTGAGTTTCACTTATATCTGGGATTCCCAATCTAAAACAGTTGTTTTTCAACACATAAAAAAGAGGAACTTTATCATGGTAGACGGATTTTTGCGGAAGTTAAAAGATGCGATCGTCGGGCCAGACGGCGAGCAAGTCGATCCTGACGGCAATTACGAAAATGCTTCAAATCCCGGAGAGTACGGCAACGTGACTCCAGCCAGCCAAGACCCCTATGGCGACCCGGCTGACTACGGAGAGTACGGCAACGTGACTCCAGCCAGCCAAGACCCCTACGGCGACCCGGCTGACTACGCCGGTACCGACTACGGACAGTTCGGCAACGTGACTCCGGCCAGCGAAGACCCCTACGGCGACCCGGCTGATTACGTAGCGGATGCTGGAATGTTCGGCAATGTTAGCCCAGCGAGCGAAGACCCCTACGGCGACCCGGCAGATGAGGAAGGGTTTAGTTAAATCAGTTGCCTAGAAAATTTACCTGGTAAGCAACAGCACCCCTACGGGGGTGTTTTTTTTGGGGAAATACCAAGAGCGAGCCAAAGATGAGCGTAAAAGGAACTCTTGAGGGGATAGACAATCTGAAACCCTTAACGGACAAGAGAATTGTTAAACGGAGAGGGTGGGATTTGAACCCACGGAACCTTGCGGTTCACCTGATTTCAAGTCAGGCGCATTCGACCACTCTGCCACCTCTCCTGGCGCATAAATTTTATCATACCAGCAAATGTCTCTAACTACAAATAGCCGCAGATTCAGTGCGCCGATAAAGAATTTGTTCTCTTTCTACCGCGCAATCTTCGCCTACCCATACCAGAGACACTTCCGACACTGCTCCATTTTCCAGCAGGACGATCGAGAAATTCCGCAATTTCGAGCACTCTCTCTCCACAATTCGCGGTACGCAGGCCGCATTCAAATAAACTGTACCCTCCGCACTCACCTCCAGCGACTTCCGCAACTCGTGCTTCGTGTGCCGCAGTTTGTGGTGCATATGACCAAAAGTTACCAGAGGTATGTGCTTCCCAAAACTCCGAGTTCGATCGATCGCCTCCGCAAAATCCGGGTCGCCCCAATCCCCTCCCAGCGGCTTCCAATCTCGCCCGCAGGGGTCTTCAGGAGCCTCTCCCAACCCCGTCGGGCCCGTGTGACCCAAAAAAATCACATTTTCGCAATCGGCATCGGCCGCCGCTTCTGCAATGCGCCGCGCTGACTCTTCAAAACTCTCTACGCCAAACCATTCCGAGTAAAAATCCCCGTACTTCCACTCCGAGCCTCCCCAAGTAAACGGGCGGCTTCCCACGACAGTTACGCCCAATTCGGGAAAATCACGCTTCCCGTAACCGACGTGAGCTTCTCCCATTAAATCTAACTGCTGTTTTACCCAATTTTCTTGAGTGCGATCGTAAGGGCACTGACTGCGGCCCCACTCTGTCGCCGTGTACCAAGCGTCGTGGTTACCAAACACCGCTGCTTTCGGAATGTCCAATTGGGCGATCGCCCTCACCACCTCCACCGACTCATTACCAAAATCCCCCACAAACAGCACCAAATCAACGCCCAGATGCTTCAGGGCCTCGCCGTCTTCAGGTTCCCAGTGATCGTGAACGTCCCCCACCACCGCAATTTTGATAGATTTAGCTTTATTCATGTGATTTGTCATGTGCGATCGATCCCTAGCCCCTTCTTACTCAGCATAAGAAACAGCGACCAATTTTTGCACTCTCCCGCAGCATATTTTGGATTGGAAATTTGAGATTTTAGATTGGCTCCACTGAACAGCCAGCACTTTTTGGTGAATTCAACTATAATTCAAAATACACTTTAGCTGTCTTCGCCACCTTCCCCGGAATATTCTAACTGTGTTTACCACCGCACCTGCTCCGAACTTTACTCAAACCCGACTGCCCCACGACTTGTTTGCAGCCATTAACGCCCTCAAACAAGAGTTAAATGCCGTCATTCTCGCCCACTATTACCAAGACTCCGAGATTCAGGACATCGCAGACTTCATTGGCGACTCCCTAGAACTTGCCCGCAAAGCCGCCAACACCAGCGCCGATGTCATAGTTTTTGCCGGAGTTCATTTCATGGCAGAAACCGCAAAAATTCTCAATCCCGACAAATTAGTATTGTTGCCAGACTTAAATGCTGGGTGTTCCCTCGCCGACAGTTGCCCTCCCGAAGCCTTTGCAGCTTTCAAAGCCGCTCGACCAGGACATTTGGTAATTTCCTACATTAATTGTACCGCCGCAATTAAGGCAATGAGCGATATAATTTGCACCAGTTCTAACGCGGTTAAAATTGTCAACCAAATTCCCGAAAATCAGCCGATAATTTTTGGACCCGATCGCAATCTCGGCCGGTACGTCATGGAACAAACCGGAAGAGACATGGAGATCTGGCAAGGAGCTTGCATCGTCCACGAAAACTTCTCAGAAAAAAAGATAGTTCAACTCAAAATCGAAAATCCCGAAGCCGAAATAATTGCCCACCCAGAATGCGAACCTCCCGTGCTGCGCCACGCGAATTACATCGGCTCCACCACCGCTTTGCTCAAATATTCTCAAGCTAGTTCCAGCCAAGCTTTTATTGTCGCGACTGAACCGGGAATCATTCACCAAATGGAAAAGCAAGCTCCGCACAAACGATTCATTCCCGCTCCTTCAACCAATAATAACTGCGCTTGCAACGAATGCCCGCACATGAGATTAAATACCTTGGAAAAATTGTATCTATCCCTAAAAAATCAAACCCCTGAAATTACCATGCCCCAAGATATTCAACTAGCAGCCTTACAGCCCATCCAGCGAATGTTAGAAATGAGCTAACCGCTGGCTATTTTTAAGTGAATTTATTGTGTGGTGGGTTGGGCGCAGCGATTAAATTAAGTCATTGCCTAACCCACCAACATCGATCGGCAATCTGTGAAGCAGTGGTTAACTCTGTCTTTTCCTCTGCGGTTCATTCCTTTAAAACTCATCAACAATAAATGATGCCAGAAAAACTGATTGTTTTCACTCGCTATCCCGAACCGGGAACAACCAAAACTAGACTAATTCCCGTGCTGGGAAAAGCAGGTGCTGCCAACCTTCACCGCTTGATGGCCCAACGGACGATCGCCTGCGCTCTCTCTCTCCAAAAATCCCGCCGATTATTGGTAGAAATTCACCGATCCGGCGGCAGCCAACAACTGATGCAAGACTGGTTGGGAAGTGATATTATTTGTCAAAATCAAATAGACGGAGATTTGGGCGCAAGAATGAAAGCAGCGTTTGAAAAATCTTTTAATTCAGGGGTGGAAAAAACTGCAATAATCGGTACAGATTGTCCTGATTTGAAAGCAGAAATCATGGCACAAGCTTTTGATGAACTGAGCCAGCACGATTTAGTTTTGGGTCCGGCAAAAGACGGAGGTTATTATCTGATCGGGTTGCGGCGATCGATACCGGAATTATTCGGTGGCATTCACTGGGGAACCAGTCAAGTATTCGCTTGTACGCGGGCGATAGCCCAAAAGCTAGACCTCAATATTGCTTATCTTCCCACTCTTGCAGATATCGATCGACCAGAAGATCTCCTCGGTTTAGATATTAATATTTTGAAATAACTAAATTATATTTAATTTATTTTTATTATTATAAATGGTCATATTTCATTAGATAAAACTACTTGATTATGAAACCACAATGTCATAATATAGTAATTGTATTTGTCTAACCTAATGCTGAATCTCATTAGCAGTTAGACAGCGCTTGGGACAATAGTCCCAGGCGCGAGAAGCAGCCAAAAATTACCAACAAAATTAGCAACTAACAGATCAGATTTGTACAAAAGCCGCCCTGCCACAGGAAAGCCCAATGTAGGCGCGGGCCCGGTGTAAAAAATGAGCAACTAATAGCTGGGTTTTTTACCAAACTCTCCCACCTTAAGACCAAATGTAGGGGCGATCCCGGGGTCAAAAAGGGGCAAAATCAGCTTTGTACAAAACCCGCTCTCTCTCACGGGCTGCTTAATTCTGTATGTCGCCAGAAAATCCTAATATCAAAATTTCCATTATCATTCCAGTCTTAAACGAAGCACCTACAATTGCCTCAGTCATCTCCACCGCCCTTGAGGCCCAAAATGCCGAAATAATTGTCGCCGACGGTGGCAGCACCGACGGTACTACAGATATAGCAAAATCTTTGGGCGTCCGAGTTATCTCCACCGCCCCAGGCCGGGCCACCCAAATGAATGTAGGTGCTGCTGCTGCTACTGGAGAGATCCTGCTGTTTCTCCACGCAGACACTCTTTTGCCTCCCGGGTACGACTCAAGCGCGCGTCGGGTACTAGCTAACCCGTCTGCAGTAGCGGGGGCCTTTGAACTCAAGATTGACGCCCGCAATCTCAGCCTCCGGTTGGTAGAAACAGGGGTAAACTGGCGATCGAACTTTTTGGAAATGCCCTACGGCGATCAAGCTATTTTCCTCCACGCAGTTACCTTTGACAAAATCGGGGGTTTTCCCGACTTGCCCCTCATGGAAGACTTTGAATTCGTGCGCCAATTGAAAAAACAAGGCCGCATTGAAATAGTACCCCAGCCAGTGCTGACCTCCGCCCGTCGCTGGCAGCAGCTTGGGATCATCAAAACCACCGCCATTAATCAAATAGTAATCATCGCTTATTTCTTGGGAGTGTCGCCCGATCGACTCGCTTTCTGGTATAAGAGGCAAAAGAAAAATTCTTCCAAAAACTAAAGAATAGTGAACTTTTCTAAAGCTCGCCGTTAATTATGTAAATAGGAAACACGTCCCTGCGTAAAATATGACTTGAACGCCTCAACTTTTTAAACTGCGAGGACAAACAGAATATGGCCGATCCCAGAGATGCAGAGCTTATTAAACCCTTTAACGGCGACCCCTTCACGGGTCATCTAGCCACCCCCATCAGTGCTTCTGATTTCACAAAAGCATTCATTGGGAACTTGCCCGCCTACCGCAAAGGACTCTCGCCCCTAATTCGAGGCCTAGAAATCGGTTTGGCACACGGTTATTTCCTCGTCGGCCCCGAAATCGTCTTCGGACCCCTGCGGGATTATCCAGAAGCAGCTAATCTCGGGGGATTATATACAGCCCTCGTCTTAGTTCTGTTGGGCACACTAGGTATGTCTGCTTACGGTTTAGTCTCTTTCAAACAAGACAACACCAGCTACCCTAGCGCTAATCCCATGACGCCTGATTCCCTCAGAAATGCTGAGGGGTGGAGCCAGCTTACCGGGGGTTTCTTCATTGGTGGAATGGGTGGTGTCTTTGTTGCCTACTTCTTACTCGAAAACTTTAACGGCGTTGATGCCATTTTCCGGGGTTTAGTCAACAATTAGGCTTCACTCCCAAATATCCCTGTTGGAACACACTAACTTTAGTTTGGAGAATTTGATATGACAGGTTCCTACGCTGCCTCTTTCTTGCCTTGGATTTTGATTCCCCTAATTACCTGGGTGATGCCGGTGGTGGTAATGGGTTTGTTGTTTATCTACATTGAAAGCGACGCCTAATCCTTACCCCTAAAGTAAGACCTAAGTTGGAAAGCCGAAGTAAGAGGATTGAGGAACAATTGCTGTGAAATTTCTAGATAAATCTAGGGACAATCAGCAAAAATTGTTTTGAGATTGCTGGCTATTAGAAAACTTAGTTTCTTTACCCCCATCCCCAGAATTTATCTGTGGAGCAATCTTTCAGTTTTCTGCCTTCAAAACTCGTAAGTGCAAAAAAATCCTCTGCCTCCAGGCAGAGGATTTTTTTGCAAAGAAGACAAATCATCCGCTCAGAGCACACAAATTGCCAAATTCTAAGCCACAATTGTTATGGAAACCTACTAATGAGGAGACAGCGATGCAATTTTTCCCCGCACGCCGCATCTTAGCTCCATTCCTGATCTCGGTATTGCTGTTAGTGACCGCCTGCGGTCAAACCCAAACCACCTCCCGCTGGGACAAAGCTCAGCAGGAAAGCACCCAAAAATCTGGTAAAGCACAGCAGACAACTGCTGATAAATCAAGTGCTAGTAATCAAAACCTGCCCAAGAAGGCAGTTGCAGGCGGTAAGTTAAATAAATACTTTCCGGCTTCTGGCGGTGGATTCGATCGCGTTTTTGCTCAAGAAAAATCTGGTTTTGCTGAAGCTAAGTTGAACAAAGACGGTAAAAATGTCGCGGTGCTCTCGATTAACGACATCGCCGGCAACCCCAGCGCAGGTGCAAAATTTAAGCAAAGTACCAAGCAAATCAGTGGCTATCCCGCCGTTAATCAGGGTGCTAATGGTACCGCTGTTTTAGTGGCAAATCGCTATCAGGTGAAAGTTCAATCACGCAGTCCCTCTTTTACCGCGAGCGAGCGCGAAGCTTGGCTGTCAAAATTTAACCTCGGCGGCCTCGCCCGCCTCAAGTAGCAATCTCTTTTGTCACACTCCGCGCCCGACTCCTGTCTGGCGCTATCCAAACTAAGTTAGCCACAAAAAGAGTGTGAAGTTTTTGCCATCTGCCAAAAGTAATATCTTTGATTTTCGTTCCAGCAAAAGGAGTTTTTTGTGAGCAAAACAGTCTTTGAATTAGTCGATCAACTGCCTCAAGACAACATGACTGTCAAAGCCCTCCGAGCGCTTGACTTTGTGGTTCCCGGTGAGTGGAACAATTTAGTTGGCTTTGAAAATACCATTCGCACCGTTACTGGCGAAACTGACGAAGAACTGATCCAGCAAATTGGCGAGCGCGCCATCTACCTCTACAACGATAAATCAGAGGGCTACCAGCGCGCTCTCTGGCTCTACCAAACTATTGACAACGCCGACAAGGCTTTGGGCAGTGCCGCCCTCGCTAATAAGGTTGCGGAAAATGTCTCGTTTTTATCGTTCCTCGGCAATATCACTCCCAAGGCAGAAAAAGCTCAAACGATCGACCTTTCTCTGAAGTTAGTCACTGAGTTGCTCGCGTTTTGCCAAATCAACGGCATTCCCGGCGACAGCATCGGCGATTTTGCCGCATCCTTGGGCGACTACGGCGGCGAATCCCTGATGCGGATGGCTGCTTTGGTTTGTTTTGACGGTTTGATTCCTTTGGGTCCAGACTTTATCATGGCAACTCAGTCTTGGATTCAAAAGCTCTCTCCTAGCGATTTGCAATCCAATCCGTCATTTAATGCGATCGGCGGCATGATTCCTGGGGGTTCTCCCGCAGGCCAACTCGGCTTTATCGGCGAAAGCTTTAACTCGGTTTCCGGCTGGATGAGCTCTTTTGTGGGCGATCGGGGTTTGACTCCCCAAAACGTACTAGGCCACTTGCAGAATTTTGTAGATATTTCAGCAGACAAGGTGGACTACGTGGGCGCATTCCTCGACATGACTACCAACTACTACGAACACACTGGTGTTCAAACTCTCGCCCGCCGTTTGATTGAACGAGCTGTCGCTGAGATTTAGAATAACCAAAGGAGTTGTGATGTTTGCGAGCGATCGCCCTCTGAGAGTGTTTTGAGTTCAAATTTTTTGGAAGGAGCAATTCTCTCTCGGTTGGTTTTCGATAAAAAGTGTGCGCGATCGCAAAAGTCGATCGCCCCCACCGGCACTCACAACTCCTTTTACCGATCACTTTTAAAAGGAAGCGTTAATGCCAGAAGAACCGCAAAACCCTACCGCTGGAGAATCGGAAACTCCCAGTGCTTCGATCGAGAACGCCCCGAGTTCCGACGAACCCGAGACAAGCGACTTTCCCAGCACGGACAAGCCTCAGCCGACTGCTAAAAAGCCTGCAGCCAAGAAAGAACCGAAAAATCCTACCGCTGGCGAATCGGAAACTCCCAGTGCTGCGATCGAGAACGCCCCGAGTTCCGACGAACCCGAGACAACCGACTTACCCAGCACTGACAAGCCTCCAGCGGCTGCTAAAAAGCCCGCAGCCAAGGCCGAAGGCGACAAGCCCCCAGCTAAAGCTAAAAAGGAAAAAGCACCTGCTGTTGAAGACAAGCCCTTTGCGGAATTTATTCAACAAGATTATTTGCCCGCTTTGCAAACTGCTTTGACTAAGCAGGGCGTTAAGGATTTAGAGGTGAGTTTGGCAAAGCAAAAACTCCCAGTTGCGGGTATGAGTTCCGCCGGGGATTGCTGGCAGGTAATTGGGAAATTCCAAGAAGGTCAGCGCCAATTTAACATATATTTTCCTCAAGAAAATATTCAAAGTCAAAGGGCGTTTTCCTGCGCTGAAAATAATACCAAAACTAGCACTTTAGAGCCTTTCTTGATAGATGAGCGCAAGGTAACACTAGACCTCATGGTGTTTGGCGTCGTCCAGCGGCTTAACGCTCAAAAATGGCTAAATCTTAATTAGTCAGTAGTCATTAGTTATTAGTCCTTAGTGGCGGGTCTTCGGACACTTACTAATGAGTGTCAGGGCGGGTTAATTGTAATATAAACTTTACCCCTCGCCCAATTTCTAATTTTGCCCTGACTGACTCAGAAGTCAAAAGTCATAGCTAATGACTAATGACTAATGACTATTGACTAAGGACAGATTTTCTTCGGATTTTGTCAAAAAATTGCGAGCTTGCATTATCCCGTAAAGATTAACATCTGTTTCTAACAAACAAGCATGACCGCTGTTAGCCAGCAGCACCATTTCAGCATTGGGAATTACCTTGACTAAAAGCTTCGCTTCTACTAAGGAAGGCAGCAGCCGATCGGCACCGCTAGCAATTACTAGCGTCGGCTGTTTGATGCCGCGCAACTGATTTTCGTCAACATTAAACGATCGCACTAACGCCAATCTCCACACAGACGTATTTTGCGGTACTGCTTGCATCGCTTCTAGCAAAGCGCGGCGATCGTCGCGCCCAATCTTTCCTAATGATGCTAATATCGGCAATAAACCGATTACCGACAGCGGATAAAGGTTGGCCGGCAGCCACTGAGTCAGGTACGAGCCCCACTGCACCCAAGGCTGCTGTCGAAACGAAGAAGCTGGATTGACTAAAATTAATCGATCACACAATTGGGGAGCTTCTAACATCACTTTCATCGCTAAACACCCCCCAAATGACTCGCCGCACAGATAAACCGGCCGCTTCGACTTTCCGGCTTGCTTTTCGGCTTCAATTAAGGCAATTGTTTCCCCAACCAGTACATCCCAACTAGGCGTATCGTCAGCAGGTAAAGTTAAGCAACGAATGTCGAAATGATTGGCTAATTTAGGAATTTGGGAGCGCAGCAGCAAACCGCCCCCGTCCATACCGGGCAAAAATACAAATAAAGGGCGATCAAGTTTCGGGGGTTTGGGGGTTAGGAAACGAAGCTTGTTGTTAGCATTTGCCATGATTCAAGTCAATCGATTTTAGATTTTAGATTTTAGATTTTAGATTGGAAATCTGACACCAGTCCACAGTCAACAGTCAACAAACTTACAAACAACCTCGTTGGAGTAATTCTGCAATTTCGCCCTGACAGTGGTCTGTGAGTTCAGCCACAACTGCTTTGGCTTTTTTGCCTTGATATTGCTGCTGTCTCTCGGCAGTAATCCAGTAAGGCTGGCCGATTAAAACATTAACTCGCTGATAAATTATCACAGGATGCCACCCAGAGCGATCGAACAGCGGTTCCGAAGGATCAAACAAACTCAACAACTTGAGCGGTACACCCGATCGTACCGAGTGTTCCTCAAAAGAACTAATCGCCACCGGCAAAACCGCCAAATCCCGCACCGGCGCCCGCAAAGCCAAATGAGCAAATCCGCGCTGAAACTTCCCCACAGTATTGGGTCCAGTCACCTTCACCATCGGTTCTGCACCCTCTGGAAACACCCCCACCATCTCCCCGCTTTGCAGCAGCGCTGTCGCTTGAGAGAAAAAATGCTGCTGTCGGTGCTCGGGTGCTTCCAAGGGGAAAGCGCCGAAAGTCGTGACAACTTCCCTCATCAGCGGAACTTGACCCATGTAATGATGACAAGCAAAGCGGATTGATCGACCCAAAGCCGCTGTCAGCAGCACAGGATCTAAAAAACTGCGGTGATTGCTCACCACCAGCACCGGACTCTCTTGGGGAATCCGGTCTTCGCGGAACACAAACGTCTGCGTTCCCAAACCAGCCAGGAAACAGCGCGAAATCAGCAATTTGCTCTCTGAAGACATGGGAGAAAAGACAGGTGCGACGCTATAAAGGTTGATTCAATTCCCACGCAGCTTAACATTACTTTACCAAGTCAGGGCTCCCTCAAAAAGTAGACTTTCCCCTTATGCCTTGGTTTGGTAATCTTGGACGCAAGGGTGGTCCTCACCTTGGTGGTTCGCGCCTTTACTTATAGTAAGCGACCTAAAATAGTAAAAAAGCTGCTTTCTAGGCGTCAGAGTGCGATCGCCAACTGTTGGGGCCAAATTTCCCAGTCAGAAGCAAAAATTTATCAAGTGTTGTGGCAACTTATCAGGAAATTGGGTTGAAAACCGCGTCGTTATAGGACGGCTTTTTGATACCATAGACATGGTTGTAATTCCCAAGGTGGGCGGTTGTGAAGCGGCGCCATCGTCGGCACCCTAGAACCTGAAAGCTTTTTGAGAGCAAAAAGAAGGGTAGCGAAAACCTTGTAAAACAGAGCTAGGGAATCAACGCATTCTCACCAGAAAATCAATAATTTGTTTCAGTCAAGTAGGGTGGGGCACACCCGAACTCGCTTGCTCGTATCAAGCGTACGCTTTTGGAGATAGGCTCTCTGGGGTGGTTGTGAGTTAAGCTGGTCAATTGGTGCAATTGCACGGTTGAAGAGTTTAAGGATTGCCGCAAGGACACAGCGCTTAAAGGTCAGTCGATGAATTAAGAATCCCGCGGTACGGCCGGGGAGTGTCAATAAAGAATGTTTACAACAACCCCAAAACCAAGTTGCGGCAGCTAAACTTAGAAATTTACAGTCGGCATTGACGCACTGTCAAAGTATTTTTGGACAAGTGGTAATAGCAATCTCGCGAGGCATCAAATGAATAACATCCAAAACTATCGCCTTAGATGTACGCTCACCTTTGGCGACATTTACGGTCAAATCATTGTTTGGCTGATAGTCATCTTCCTAAGTCTAGCGTCGGCACTGGCCTTGTGGAGTAGCGCCCGCCAAATCTTCGCCTTGGCTACCGTCGGCTTGATTTTAGTGCTGTCTCTGCCCTTTTTGCTGTTTGCTTTCGTTACAACTCTGCTAAATAACATTGAAGTGCTTGCTGTAGAACCCGGTACGGAACCTCAACCTTCTGCAACGGGAAATCAGTCGCTTCAGAATCCTGCCGAAAGCGCCGGCTAGTCCAATTTGAAATTTTAACTTTTGATTTTCCATTCAAATCAAAAGTTAAAAAACTTCCTGCTCTTTTGGTAGGAAGTTTTTTTTTGCGTCACGATAAGTTGAGCAGAACACTCAAAATAATTAAAAAAAATGCTAGAACACGACGTAATCATTGTAGGCGGCGGTTTAGCAGGTTGCCGCGCCGCAGTAGAAATTGCTCGGACTGACCCCAGTTTAAAGGTAGCTGTCGTCGCTAAAACTCACCCGATTCGATCGCACTCCGTCGCAGCCCAAGGTGGCATGGCCTCCAGCCTGCAAAATGTCGATCCCGAAGATAGTTGGAAAGCCCACGCCTTCGACACAGTAAAAGGTTCAGACTATTTAGCCGACCAAGACGCGGTAGAAATCCTCACCCGGGAAGCACCCGGTGTAATCATAGATTTAGAACACATGGGAGTCCTCTTCTCCCGCCTGCCAGACGGCAGAATTGCCCAGCGCGCTTTCGGCGGACATTCCCACCGCCGCACCTGCTACGCCGCCGACAAAACCGGTCACGCCATCCTCCACGAATTAGTCAACAATCTCCGCCGCTGCGGAGTTCACATCTATCAGGAGTGGTATGTTACGCGCCTGATTTTGGAAGAAGGCCAAGCCAAGGGCGTAGTTATGTACCGCCTTCTAGACGGTCAAATTGAGGTTGTCCGTGCTAAGGCGGTGATGTTTGCTACGGGGGGTTACGGCCGAGTTTACAATACCACGTCGAACGATTACGCCTCGACGGGAGACGGTTTGGCGATGACGGCTTTAGCTGGATTGCCGCTGGAAGATATGGAATTTGTACAGTTTCACCCGACTGGTTTGTATCCCGTGGGAGTGTTGATTTCCGAGGCTGTGCGGGGCGAAGGCGCTTATTTGATTAATTCAGAGGGCGATCGATTTATGGCTAATTATGCGCCGTCGCGGATGGAATTAGCACCCAGAGATATCACTTCCCGGTCAATCTCCATAGAAATTCGCGCCGGCCGAGGAATTAATGTTGATGGTAGTGCCGGCGGCCCCTTTATCTACCTCGATTTGCGGCACATGGGACGCGAAAAAATCATGAGCAAAATTCCTTTTGCTTGGGAAGAAGCCCACCGTTTGTTAGGAATTGATGCCGTAAATCAGCCGATGCCCGTGCGCCCTACTGTTCACTATTCAATGGGGGGAATTCCTACTAATGTTAGCGGGCAAGTTCGCAGCAGTCCTGAGGGTTTGGTGGACGGTTTTTTTGCAGCGGGGGAAGCAGCTTGCGTGTCAGTTCACGGCGCCAACCGTTTGGGCAGCAATTCGCTTTTAGAATGCGTCGTTTACGGCAAAGTTACTGGCGCAACTATAGCACAATTCGTACAAAATCGCAAGTTACCTGCCGTAGACGAACAGCGTTATATTACGGAAGCAAAAGAGCAAATTCAGGCACTTTTAGAACGTCCCGGAAAATACCGAATCAATCAAGTTCGGCAGCAGTATCAAGATACTATGACTGAGTATTGTGGCGTATTTCGTAGCGCCGAATTGATGCAGGAAGGTTTAAAGAAATTGGAGGATTTAGAGCGACAATATGAGGAGGTTTACTTAGACGATAAAGGCAAGTTGTGGAATACGGAAATTGTGGAAGCTTTGGAGTTGCGGAGTTTGATAATTGTCGGGAAAATGATTTTAACTTCTGCTTTGAACCGACAGGAAAGTCGGGGAGCTCATTCGCGGGAAGATTTTACTGAGCGCGATGACAGCAATTTCTTGAAGCATACAATGGCGTATTATTCGCCTGCGGGGATTGATTTGGCTTATATGCCGGTGGCGATTACGATGTTTGAGCCGCAGGAACGAAAGTATTAAGTTTTAGGGTGGGCGATGCCCACCTTACTAATTAAACGGCAAAAAAAGGGGATAAATAAAACAATGCGCGAACTTCCAGAAAAGGAATTTAAGAACGAAGAAGCCAAACGAACTTTAACAAGCGAGTAGCTAGCGGCTTTGATCGTTGATGCACTCATTGATGCAAGCATTATCGATAAACAAAGGGTTCCAGAAGCCATCGAAATCGCTGCTGAAGAAATCGAGGTTCGTAAAGCTCTAGGTGACTACTTACTGAGTGCTCTCGCCTTGTAAATTGCTTTAGGATGCACGGGTGAGAAGCGATTGTAGAAGATGCAAATGTGGTATTAATTTTTAGGAGGGCAGTTCACACCTAATTTGTTCATTTTGAAAGTCGTCTCAGGACTTCTCCCCATCACCACTAAAAAATGCTATCTTAGGATAAATGTTGCTAAAATAAATACAAAATCTCGTGATTATAAGTAGAAAAAAAATATGAGTAAAACCACACAGACATCTCAATTCCAGCAAGCTCTTGAAGCTGTAGAAGTTTTATCATTAGAAGATCAAGCTATGCTTCTAGATATTCTTCAGAATCGTCTGCGACAACAGCGACGAAATGAATTACTCAAGGAAGTAGCAGAAGTTCGTCAAGAGTATGCAGAGGGCAATGTTAAATTTGGTTCGGTAGCCGATTTTATGGCGGAGTTGGATGATTGATGAAAATTGGTTGGACTCCCAAATCTATTCGTACTTTCAAAAAGTTAGTTCGTAAAAATCCTCAGCTTCGCCTTTTAATTGAAGCTACGCTTGAACTTTTGTCTGAAGACTGCTTTGCTTTAACCCCAGCTTGCGAACTCACAAACTGACAGGAGATTTATCGGGTATCTGGTCGTGTTCAATAGATTATGATTATCGGATTTTATTTGAGTTTGTGACCGATCCAGAAGATGAGGAGGAAGCTATTTTATTGCTCAAAATGGGTTCTCATGATGAAGTCTATTAAGACCGATCGCCCTTTCCCCCAATTCTCTCTCACTATCTCACTCTCCAGCATTCTCCGTCACTTCCTCCACAGATAAACTTAACGCCTCCGCCACTTGTTCGGCACTCAAAACCATTCCCAACAACCGGGGAATTGCATCCCTTCTTGCCTGAAATTCAGCTTGTCGTGCCTGTTCTGCACTCTCGGCTCGCAATCTTTCTTGTTCAGCTCTTTCCCGTTGTTGTTCCCCTCGCAATCTCTCCAATTCTGCTCTTTCATCGCCAATCAACAGCAAATTACCTTCCTCGTCCCACCAGCGCAGCCAAAGCATGGTTTGATTTTGATAACTGCCTTGCCAAAGTCCCAATTCTATGCCTAAAGATGCAATGGGAAAATGACCGCGTTGATTGAGTTCTAACAGTTGATAAAACCCCTCCATCAACCGATAAACTTCTAATCGACCGCTGTTAATTTCATAGATGCCGTAATAGGGAATTCGCATCACCTGTTCGTACACCCAAAACTTGCCCGGTTTGGTTATTACCCCTTCCTCGGTGCGAGATAAAGGAGTACGATCGCGCTCTTCATCACCGTTCCCGCTCGCAAATTCCAAAGCAATTAACGGTGCTATGTGTTCTCGCCACAGCACGTAGGAACGGCGAATTTGACCGTCAATGTTAGGAGGTACATTGGGAACGTAAAACCAATCAGGAGCTTCTGCACCTTGTTCCGCTGGTTCAGTTTCTCGCCAGTAAATGCCGCAGTCTTGACCGATCGCATATTGTCCGTCTGGATGCCGCTGCTGCAAAATTTGCCCGATCGAATCAGTTAAAATTAAACTCTGCGGATGCTCCTGAAAATTTTTTACAAAAGTACCGTCGGAGTCTGGTAATTGAGTGTGGTCTGGAAAAGCAGGAGGTAGAACAACGCGGTTAACGCTAGTATTCATAATTCCCTCCGAGGTCTTACCTAATTGATAATTAGTAATTGGTAATCGGTAATAGGAAGCTGGGCGCGAGGAATTAGAAACCCGGTTTATTCATGTATCTGTCGTCGTTCAACCAAGATTTATCGTAGAAACCGGGTTTCTTTTCCTCAGTCCTGCGTAATTACGAAGAAAGCAAGTAGTTTTGAGTTGAAATTATTAAGTTTTTCACTTAAAACTTTTTCACCTAAAACTCAAAACTCTTTTACTTAAAACTTTCCTTAAGGTTTCGGTAGCGCACCTTCTGGACTAGGAGAAGCAGCCGGTTCGGGAGTCGTCGTAGCCGCAGGAGAAGGCGAAGGAGTGCCACTAGCTAACTGATTAATTTGGTCTTTATAGTTAGGAGGAGCTAACTCAGTAGCTCGATCGAACAGCGTTTTTGACTCATCTGTTTTGCCCTGTTCCTTCAGCACGATCGCCTTTCCTAAAGTCGGGCGAAAATCTTTGGGATTAGCCTTAGCAGATTCGTCGTAAATTGCGATCGCCTCCTCGTAGCGCTTCTGCACAGCATAAACCTGTCCCAAAATCAACTGCACTGAAGTTACATCAACACTTTCCGGTTTCGCCAGATTGGCAGCCGGAGCAGCCTTCAGCGTATCTTGCAGCAGTCCGATCGCAGCTTCCGGCCGCTGCTGCACCAGCAGCAAATTCACCAACCCCTGCAAAGCCTTAATTTCCCCAGGCTTAGACGCTAAAATTGACCTGTAAGCTTGAGCAGCCCCTTCGCGATCGCCCGTGCGTTCCTTAGCCTGAGCCAGCAAAATCCCGTATTCAGTAGTCTCAGGATTCAGCGAAGCCAACTTTTCCAAAGGAGCGATCGCATCCTTAATGTCTCCCACTCCTTGCCCGATCAACTCCAGCCGCACTTGCAACAATCCCCGCAAAGCCGTTACGTTGTCAGGTTCCCGCTGCAAAACCAATTCGTATCCCCTAGCCTGAGCTTGCAGCAACTCTGATTGCTTCTCCCCTGACTGCGCCGTCTGAGTAGGTGTTGGAGTTGACGTACTTTGGGCTTGGCTGGCCTTGATAATACTGTCCAAAATGGGAACCAGAGAAAATCCCAAAAAAGCGATGAGCGACAGCACCACCACCACAGTAATCAACCCACGACGCTTATTTGCTTTTTCCATAATTCAACTATCCCAGCTTAAAATCTACTATTTTCTAAGAATTAACGCATTGCCCGGGGGCGTCTGCCATTTAACTAGATCCATGCAACCATAAAAGTTCTTAACTTCAAAGTCCGAACTTCGGACAAAGCAGCCTTTTACTTGCAGCTAATATGGTAACAGACCCACAACTCCATGCTAGCTAAACAATTTTGGACACTCAGACCCCCAGCCCCAAGGACTGCGGTGTCTGTCCAATTTAGTCTGGTCAAGCTAAAAATTACCGAAAATATGGCGGATCAGGCCGTTAGGTAATTGGATTAAGTAAAATAGGCAAGCTGAATATCCTAAATGCTATTAGCCAGCAACTCCAACTCGGCGCGATCGGCGATCGATCGGTCAGCAACTCCCAAAGTCCTTGCTCGCAAGGATTTTAGCAGCCAGCGAACCGATCGGCACTCGTAGCGTTGAAAGTTGGCGTTGACGGGTCACAACCAGACCTCCGGGCGCAAGCCCCAAGTCAGGTGCTAGTAGTTTTTAAAGCAGTTTCTTCAGTTTATTCCTAATTTCCCTTAAGGGATGTGTCTCCGCTGCAAGGAGTTTTTATGAACCCCTCTCCCAACCGGTCTTCCAAATCGTCCAAATCTACTTCTACTCGCAAGGCTCAGCCCAGCGAACAGGCCGTCAATCCGCCTAAAGACACAGATTCCATTCCTGAGACACCAGACGAAAGTTCGGTGCCTTCGGCGTTAGCTGCACCTGTTGACCAAAATCAACCGGCAACGCCAACAGACGCCCCAGCGTCCAAGGATAGGCTGCAACGACCACGCTACAGTTCTGCCCCCGACAAGGACAAAACAAAGCCACAAGACCAGCCCAGCAATGCTCCTGCACCCCCGGCGCCTGCAGCGTCTTCGACACCTGTCAGCGATACTCCAGCCGTAGCAGTCGCACCGCCGGCAAACGCCGACCCTGCCACTAGCGAAAGTCAGGCCGCTGAGGACATACCCTCCGTCATGCGCCAACATCCCATCCCCCCTCCCAGCGAACCCAGACAGTACCGAGCTGTTGGTTTGGTGCGGGGCCGCTACACGCCATCAGAAGAGCAATTCACCCGGGGTATGTTGATAGCTGCTGACGGAACTGCCATCGATGCAGTTTTACTGGGTAGAGTCATGAGTTTAGTCAAAAATCACCTGGAGCTGGAACAAGAACACCTGTGGGTGGTTTATCCGCGTACCAGACAAGAAGACGGCAACTTGCACGCCCAGATTATGGGGGTTTGGGAGCCGGAAACGCTCAAGAAACCTCCCGAACCGTCCTCTGATGAGGAAAATCAGGAAGCAGCGGAGATTGAGGCTAGCGGCGAAGCATCGCCCGCATCTTTGCCTCCCTCGGAACCTGATGTTGAAGATGGCTATTTTTCGATTAGAGGTGAGGTGATTTATCAATCCCAAGACGAAGAAAAGTATGTCATCGTCAAAATCAAGCAAGCTCCCCGCAAGAATGACGACAAGATGAAGTTTTTTAAACTGAAACTCAAGGGAGATTTAGCAACAAAGGCGATCGGGTTTTTTTGGGATTTCCACGTCAAATTGAAAGGTGACAGTCTGATGATTGAGCAGGCTAATAATATTGGTGCCCTGCCGATTAAAAAGCGGAAATTCCCCCCTGGCAGCAAGCCGCCCGGTGGCTTCAAAGGAGGAGGGAAGCGTTCGTTTACTCCTAGGCCCAGCGGTGACGGTGCTCCTGTAGGGCGTCCTACCATCAAATCCGCAGCAGCAGCACCACCGCCTGTCCCGAAGGAACCTCTTCCTAAGCCGGTTAAGAAGCCTAAGCCGATCGAGCAATAAAAAATAGTGAAAGTAAAAATGCAAGATTAAAGGTTAAAAAACTTTTAATCTTGCATTTTTACCACAAGTGTTGACTGCCCCTTGATCGGAGCATAAAAATAGATAAACTAATCTTGTAAACCGCTGATTTTAGCCATTAAAAATGAGTTTCTTAAACCAGTGAAAATAGCTAATTTCTTTACACATAAAAACCTGTAAATAGCGTAATTTATCTAGCAGCTTATCACCGATTACAGATGGAACATCCACAAATTGAAAAAGCAAGTAATAAATCAAAGAAGCATAGATTGGTATCCGAATATCCTTGGTAGGATTAGTGATTAAACGAGACAAATTTAAGTGCTTTTTCAGAAATATTCATAGCAACTCAATTTGCCTTCGTCTTTGATAAAATTATCGAATTTCTTCCTTACTATATCCCAGGTTTCCTGATTCAGGTAAATTGGTCACAAATCTAAATTATGTCCCGATCTATAAATATGAAAAAGTCACCAATCTTACTTGGACTGCTCGTTCACCTTTCCAAACTTCATAAGTTCCATTTTCCTTGATATTGAGACTAGAATTATTTTTAATTTTCAACATACAATATAAATTTTATTTTTTAAGTAATGCTTTAACTCGTTCAGAACTTGAAAATCCTCTATCCATTACAGCGACTCCCTTCTGGGGCAGGGCTGTTTCATTCTCAGGAAAATCGGGATTTTGACTCTTGTAGTGCCAAGAATGTCTACCTCCCCACAGACGACTTCACAGGCGTTTGAGACATAGGGGCAGCCACGGGGGGCAGCCCCTACAAGAGAATGAAACAGCCCTGCCCTGAAGAGGCATTCTCGCCCCGTAAAGCGATCGTGTGG
This sequence comes from Microcoleus sp. Pol17C6, assembly GCF_036701145.1. Taxonomy (NCBI): domain Bacteria; kingdom Bacillati; phylum Cyanobacteriota; class Cyanophyceae; order Oscillatoriales; family Microcoleaceae; genus Microcoleus; species Microcoleus sp. Pol17C6. Next base: position 6,291 of record NZ_JAUBQH010000074.1, on the reverse strand, counting down.
TGGTGGACTCAGCATCAAAAATAGTGAAAAGGACGATCGCACTGGGAACTTACTGGCTTGCGGGCGATCGACTTTTCCCGAAATATCATTGATATCCAACCAATAACAAATCACTAATCACCAATCACCAAGGACTCCCAATCATCACAAAAGCCGACCAATAATAAGGATGCGACAACTTCAAATCCGCAAACCCTTGCAGCGAAGCCGGCAACTCCACCCCCTCACCCCGACTCAAACCCCGCAATCTGCCGCCCTCCAAACGCACATCTCCCCGCAACATCGCAATTTGCGCTTGTCGCAGCGCCGCCCCCTTAATTCGCGCCGTCTTCAACTGCTGGTAAAACTCACTCATCAATCCCAAAGTACCTTCATCACTCACGTACCATAAACTTCCCAAAGCCGTTTGCACTCCCGCTTGCAGCGCCAACCCCCCAAAACCCAACTCCGCTTGTGCATCTCCGACCGCAGTCCGACAAGCACTTAAAACTAACATATTCACCTGCGGATCATTCAATCTCAAATCCCGCAATTGATCCAGTCGCAGCCGACTATTCCACAACTGAATAAAAGAATTATTTGGTGTTCCAGGTCGAAATTCGCCATGAGTAGCTAAGTGAATAACCCCAAAAGGTCGGCTTTGATGCTGTCGCTTCAAATTATCCAAAGTGAAACCCTCATTTAGAAAACTAACTCCCGGCCACTCTCTAGAAATAGCAGCTATTTCAGCAGGAACTGCCGGCAAAGGATTCAACTCCGAAAATTCCGAGGCCCCCATTGCTAAAACTTGAGAATTTCTGAGATCGACGTAGCGAGTATCTGTTAAATTAATGCTGGGCATCAGGCTGAGATTGTACTTTTCCACCAAAAATTGCTGTCCGTCGTGCAAAGCAGCAAAGGGCATACCTCTCAAACCTCGATCGACAACAAAGGAAATAGTATCCGTTTCGCAGTTTTTCAAACTGTCCTCTAAAGGCGCAATCATCCACTTATAAAGCTGTTGCGAAGATGGTAGATAACTCGTAGTAGCCCGCACCCCCGGTTTGGTAATCTCACCTCTGAACTCATTTACAACTTTCAGCAGTTCTTCCCGGTTCGCTGACGGCACGCTTTTGTGCACCGCTTCACCGCAAGAATTTATTAACACTAAGTTTAATTTTTCCCGCTGCGAGAACAGATAAATTAAGCTGGGTTTTGTACCGGTTTGTGCACCCACGGATGCTAACTTTTTTTTAATTTCCTCTGGGGATACCAACTCGTCGCTGATGTTGATGCCTAAATATTCTCCGAATTCTTGGCTGAAAGATTTGTCCAGCAGAGACAAAGCTTCCGATATTTTGCCGGTTTCCAAATTCCGGCCGATATCGCCGCGAAATGCTGACTGAATAACTGAATCTCTGATATTTGAATTGATGAAATTTCTCAGTTCTCTGGGAGAGTGCATTCTTTCGGGCGGCATCCTTTCTCCGGGTTTTCCTATATCTCGCGATATTCTGTTTTGGTTCTGCCGCTGTTCGCGACTAAAGGGTTGGTTGCGATCTGGAAAAAGTGCTCTCCCTCTATCTAATGGGAATCTATCCGTTGGCGATGGTGAAGGAGTTGGATTTGGTGAAGGAGTTGGATTTGGTGAAGGAGTTGGGGTTGGATTTGGTGAAGGAGTTGGGGTTGGGGTTGGAGTTGGAGTTGGAGTTGGGGTTGGAGTTGGGGTTGGAGTTGGAGTTGGAGTTGGAGTTGGAGTTGGAGTTGGAGTTGGAGTTGGAGTTGGAGTTGGAGTTGGAGTTGGGGTTGGAGTTGGAGTTGGCGGAATAATATTGACAGCGCCATCGATCGGCGCAGCACTACCGTTAATTCTCGCATCTCCTTCCACAAAAGGTATCGGCGGGTTCCTATCGCCGCCGCCGTGGCGAATCGCAACCGATCCGGCCCGATCGCCTCTAACAGTCGAGATGCTAACTGGAGTGCCGTTTTGGTTGTTGAAAGTATCAGTTACTCGAACAAAATTGGGAGTTTCTATATTAACGTTACCGCCCGGAGCATTTATGGATGAAACACTGATATCATTTTGGGCATTAAGAGTGACTGTCGGAGTTCGATCGAACCCAATCGAATTAACATTTATTCGCTCAATTCTGATTTCGTTTCCGGCTAAAATCCTCACTATTCCTGAAGCATCTATATTGCCAGTGCTAACAGTTCCCCTGCTGCTAGTGACATCAACTGCAACTCCCTGCAAATCTCGTGAATTCACATCGAGCGGCGCTATTAAATTGACATTTCCTGTTGTAGCGTCTGTATTGCCAATATCAATACTTCCCGTATTGCTAGTTACATTAACTCCAACTCCCCGCAAATTTCTTGAATTTACATTGCCAGAAGTTGTCAAACTTACATTTCCTGTTGTGGCGTCGGTATTGCCAATATTAATACTTCCCGTATTGCTAGTTACATTAACTCCAACTCCCCGTAAATCTCCTGAATTCACATCAAGCGGCGCTATTAAATTGACAGTATTTTCTGTTGCTGTGGCGCGTCCACTCTCAATAATTCCCGAAGTGCTATTTACATTAACTTTTGTTCCCAGCAAATCCCCTACCTTTACATTTCCTGAACCTCTTATATTAATATTCCCAATAGATGTAGTATTACCGATCGCAATATTTCCCCGATCGCTATTGATATCGACTGAAGCCCCCAGCAAACTCTGTGCATTTAAGTTGCTGGTTGCTCTCAAAGCAATCCTAGCCGCCGGAGCATTGATGGAATCAACGCTAATATTAGTTAGGGCGTCCAGATTGACTGTAGGGATAATGGGATTAACTGGATTTGTGGCGACAGGATTAACAGTTATTATCCCTGTATTGATTTGCTGTCCTGCTACAATTCTCACATCTCCAGAAGTAGCGATCGCCCCCGTAGCGACACTCCCCGTACTGCTGCTAGCATTGACAGTCGCAGCGGTGAGATTGCCGACCGTTAAGTCCCTAAAAGCTGTCAAATTGATATTCTCAGTTGCTGTAATATTGACAGGTGTAGTATTAGGCACAATGGTATTGGCATCAGTCAAAACCCCCAAGGCCGCGGAGTTACTGGTAATATCAACATTCGATCCCTGCAAAGTCCCAAAATTCACATTGCCAAAAGCTCTGAGTACGATCGCCCCGGAAGTCCCAGTATCGATCGATCCTGTGACGATATTACCCCGAACAGTATTCAGACTAATACTGCCGTTGATATCAGCACGAGAAATGTCACTTGTCAATATAATATTGTCATTAGCTTGAATATTAATTGTCGAACTAGACGTTAATCTGCCCCCAGCTAGCACTCCGGCTTCCCTGCTCTCGATATTAATTTGACCGCCATTAATATCTCTAGTGGCGATACTTCCCGGCGCTGACAAAATTACAGGCCCACCGGCTGAAATATTTTCAACTGAAATCAAATTGCTCGATAAAAGTGGGCTTGTAAATATCGAATCTTCATCTAAACTGTTAGTAGGAGGATTTAGCAGATTTGCCACTCCAGCCCGCAGAATTAAGGCCGGACTGCTGCTTAAAATAGCAACATCTGGATCGTCGGGATTCCCATTTTCCCTACCCAATGCAATATCGGGGCCGGTAATTGTAATATCCTCGGCAACAATGCTCCCCTTCGCCTCGACTTTCAGCGAAACACCAGTATAATCTCCAAAGAAAACATCTCCTTCAGAACTGATAATCGGGTCAAATAAACTGACCAAGTTTCCCGGTATTCCCGATAAATTGCGAATCACAAAATTGCCACCCGAAACAAAGTGAGAATCCCCCGAAATAACGCCGTTGCTAACCAAACTCAAATTGCCACCGCTTTGGAATTGCGGGGGAAGAGATAAGCCGCCGATCGCATTTTGAGTGAGAATATCAATAGTGCGATCGGCCTGAATGTATAAATTCCCCCCAGCCTGCGCCAAAAAAGGATTCTGGGCGCTGTCCCTGACCCGCACCGCATCCCCACCCAGCAAACTCAAATCCCCCGTAGTTTGCAGCCTAGCGCCTGCTAACGTGAGATTTTCCGCAGCCCATAAATTCGCACTTCCCGCATTCAACTGCGGCAGCCCAGACACATTAGCAGCAATCGCCACATCCCCAGAATTCACCTGCAAACCAGAACCCACAAGCCGCACAGAACCGTCATCCGCAACCGCAACACCCGCCGCCTGATTTTGCCCCGTACCTGTCAGCAACTGCGGCAAAGAAACAGGATTCAAAGTCTGTGGAGAATTACCAAAATTTCCGCCAGTTGCTATTTCCAAACTCAACAAATGCCCCGGTTGACTAATGCGGAGAACATTTCCGCCCCCAACAGCAGCAACAGTAATTTGCCCGCCCGGGGCTGACAACTGCCCGGTACTAACAACCGTACCGCCAAGCAAAGCCAAATTTTGCCCCGGAGTCACCGCTAAATTGCCAGCATTAACAATACTTCCGGGTACACCCGCACCAAAATAAAAAGCATTTGGCGTACCCACCAAGGCGCTAAAATTATTTGTACCCGCAGCATTAAACAAATTAGAACCAAAACCAACACCAGTAGCAGTAGTTGCAGTAAAAGCCGCCGGCACATTCAAACTCGCGTTCGGGCCAAACACAATCCCCGCAGGATTAATTAGAAACAGATTAGAATTGCCGCCCGTGACAGTAATTAAACCGTTAATTAGCGAAGCGTCCCCGCCCGCAATTCGAGCTAATATATTCTGAATAGCCGAATTAGTCAGAAAATTAGCAATTTGACCTTCATTCAAGCCAAACTGCCCAAAACTGTGAAAAAGATTCGCGCCGTCTCCCGACAAACTGCCGCCGTTGATATCATAGCGGTTGCCGCTGGGGGTGACAACAGTACCCGTACCGTCAGCAGCAGGCACTATGGGCTGTGCTTGCGCGAAAGTATTAAAAATTAACAAAGAAAAGGGACAAATAAATAGCCCGACCTTTTTAATCTTTAAGTTGGCATTTTTCATAGCAGCAAGTAAAACTATCTCAATTGCCTTAATTATCGCACTTGCAAACAAGTTACCTCTAAATAACAAATTAATTCGCTCATGACAACTCCCAAAATCAAAAGCCTCTACACAGACGGCGCTTGTTCCGGCAACCCAGGCCCAGGTGGCTGGGGTGCAGTAGTTTGCTTCGCCGACGGCAACTGTCACGAGCTCGGGGGTGGAGACCCCCAAACTACTAACAACCGCATGGAAATGCAGGCGGCCGTCGCAGCGCTGGAATTTTTTGCCAATTCCGGTCAAACCGAACCCGTCACCGTTTACACCGACAGCGAATACGTTAAAAACGGCATCACTAAATGGATTCAAGGCTGGAAAAATAAAGGCTGGAAAACCTCAACGGGCAAAGATGTTGTCAACCAAGACCTTTGGCACCGGCTAGACAAGCTGAATTCCCGGCACATCAAGTGGGAACACGTCCGCGGTCACTCCGGCGACTTCTACAACGACAGATGCGATGAAATCGCCCGCAGCTTCTCGCACAATCTCACTCCCGAACTGCAACAGCAGAAACCAACTGCAGGTGAGACTCAGGCGGGAACTTTGGTCAGCGCGGCCGCACCGCCTCTAGGTTCGGAAAACACAATTGTTTCGGAAGAAACGGACGCAACTGGTAACAAAACGATAGAATCCTATGTCATAACTTCTGACCTTCCGATCTCCAACTCTACCATGATGGATTCAACTGCCGATACCCTGGAGAACTTGCCCCGCGAGGTGAGGGTTCAAGACCTCCGCAATCTGATCGAAACGTTGCACATCGCCGACGAGGTTGCGACGAAAGGCTACTTGATTACCAGTTCTGAACTGGCTGATTTGATGGATGTCAATGCCAGCGCTGTCACCAGTCGTGGAGACAACTGGGTTTGGCGGAATTGGGTAGTTTCGCGGGTGCGGCGCGAAGGCAACCAAATTCTCTGGCAATTAGAGAGAATCGACCACGTTAGTACAACTGATTAGTGGTTAGTCATGAGTTATTAGTTGATTAATAACTGATGACTAATGGCTGTCTCAAAGCAAGATTTGGCAAAATTCCGTAGGGACACAACAATGTTGTGTCCTTTTAGTCATCAGTTTAGTAAACAGACTACTTAACATCAGTCCCAGTTAAAAGAAAGAATCCAACTGTCTGTAAGCCCGTACTCCAAACCCTCATAAAATCAGTGATTTTGCATCTAACAATACTCCGGACAGTTTTTAAATAGGGATGCTTACGCAATAAAGCACAGAAGCGAAAAAACTGAGTGCTATCTGAA